>CBDTYX010000213.1:0-3795 GCA_965364745.1 uncultured Desulfovibrionaceae bacterium
TGGGGCTGTTTGCGGCGGCTCGGAGAGTAAAGCCGGAAAGGCGCGCGCCAAAAAAGCCAAAGACTCCGCAACGCCGGACAGGCAATCACTGCTGGCCGATAAAGCTCCACGTCTTTCTTTGGACAAAGACAGCGAGCGGGGTGTTGAAACGGCGTCCGCGTCCGCTGCCGCGCCGTTGAAAAAGGCCGCCAAACCGTTTGTGTATAACGACGACCAGCGGGAAGCCATCGTGGCCGGGCCTGAACCTGTCCTGGTTTTGGCCGGGCCGGGCACGGGCAAAACGCGCACGCTTGTTGGCCGGGTGGAGCATCTTTTGGCGCAGGGCGTGGCCGCCAATAAAATTTTGGCTTTGAGCTTCACTCGTCGGGCGGCCTTGGAAATGGACCAGCGCTTGGCCTCCGCCCTGGCATCCAGGGATGATTCCGGCGTTACCTTTGGCGAGGGGACTGAAGCTGACGGCGTTCGGCCCGGCGAGGCCGAAAGCGCTGCGGCCTCGGTTCCCAAAACAGAAATACCCACAGCGGACACCATGCATGCCATTGCCTTTGTGCTCTGGCACAAAGTACTGGACGCGCCGGTGCTTATGTCGGAAGACGCGGCTTTTCGCGTATTTTGCGACGCTTCGGCCGAAGGGGATTCACCCCGCACCCGCGCCGCCTGGCAGGCTGTAAATCTATCCCGCGAAATGCTCACTCCCTGCCCGGGAGAATGGCAGCCTTACCTTGATGCCTACATCCGGCACAAAGCTTCCTGGAACCTGGTGGACTACATCGAGCTTATCGAGTTCTGGCGGGAACAGATTGACAACGGGCTGTTCACTCCGCCTTGGGAGCACGTGCTCGTGGATGAAATTCAGGATTTGACCCCGCTGCAGCTTACGGTGATTAAAAGCCTCTTGCCTGAAGATGGACAAGGCTTTTTCGGCATCGGCGATCCCAACCAATCCATATACAGCTTCCGGGGCGCGCACGGTCAGGCCCACGAGTTCTTTAAAGACGTTTGGCCGGATTTGAGAATCATAAATTTAACGGAGAATTACCGATCCGCCGATGAAATCCTGAAAACGGCCGGGCCGGTTTTGGGCGCTCAGGCCGTGGGCGATTTTCCCCGGGCCCTGGCCGCTTTGCCCAGCGAAATCAGACTGTTTGAAGCGCCCTCGGCCGAGAGCGAAGCTTCTTGGGTGGCCGATCAGATTGCCCGCCTGCTGGGCCCCACCAGCCACACGCTCATGGACGCCGCAGCGGAATCCGTGTTGCCCGGCGACCCTTTGAGCCCCGGAGACATCGCTATTCTGGTGCGAATGGGAGCGCTCATGCACCCGTTTAAGGAAGCGCTCACCCGGCGGGGCATCCCCTGCTCGGTACCCACGGAAGAGGTGTTTTGGGCTGATGCGCGGGCCCGCTCCATTATTGACGCGGCCGGCGTGTTTCTGGGCATAGTGGAAGGCAACCCCGAGCAGGCGCTCAACTGCCCGGACCGAGTGCTGGCTAAAGGTCCTCTGGGCGTGGCCGCTTATTTGCAAAGCACCGCGCCTTTTGACGACATGTTCTGGAAGTCCTCCGCATTCAAAGGCCTGGTGCGCGCCTTTGACGCCTACCAGGGTTGGACCGGGCTGATTAACTGGGTCAACCTGCAGAACGAGCTGGAACTAGTGCGCGGCAAAAGCGAAAAAGTGCAGATCATGAGCCTGCACGCCAGCAAGGGTCTGGAGTTCACCGCCGTGTTCATGCCCTGCCTGGAAGACGGCCTGATGCCTTTTGCCGGTCCGGCCTTTTTAACCGGGCAAAACGCTGATCCGTCCAAAATAAATTTTGTGGAAGAAGCCCGTCTTTTCTATGTGGGCGCCACCCGGGCCAAACAGGGCCTGTACTTCAGCCACGCCGCCCGCCGTCGTCTATACGGCCGCGAATTGCAGCTTCTGCCCTCGCCGCTGCTTAAAAAACTGCCGGATAAATGGATCAAGCACTCCCGTCTGGTCAAGCATGTGCGCCAGGAAGTGGAAATGCTGACCTTGTGTTGACGTGCCGGGGGAACGGGAACCACAAGGCCCGCTCGTCTTGAGCGAAACGCAGCACAGCGAAGGCGAGCTATTTATTAACTCCCCCTTGAGGCTCCCGCTTCACCGGACCCCCTAGCCCTCCTTAACCCATATTGGTGGTGAGGGAATGAAGCCGCCAGTAAAGCAGTTGCCACGCAGGCCGCACATTCTGCCGTTTGTTTTTCAAATCCGTAAATAGAAATACGAAGCTAAAAAAAACCAATCTTTCTGAAAATGAATAATAATTTAACGTATACGTCTGAACGCAACGCGGTCATTCCCTTAAAAACCGTTTACAGCAATAAGGGTTTACGAGGGGAGAGGGCCCGGGAGAGGGAAGCCTCAAGGGGTGAGGCCCTTGAGGCTTCCCTCTCCCGGTTCGCGGTTCCCTCCTGGATAATCCCCGGCGGCATTGCGGAGAATGCCCGCTTTGCGGCGGGCCGGACAGCGGAGGTGGGGCTGTGCTTTTTTGAAACCGAGCCTTGCCTGGCTTACGGTGAGAGTGATTTACCGGCGGATCTGGCCGAATTGCCCTTAAGCTGGCATGTGCATCTGCCTCTGGATTTGCCCTGGTCCAAAGATGAAGGCGTGGCGGCGGCAAAGGCGGCGCTGGCGCTTATGGACAAGGCCGCGTTTCTTAAGGCCGGCCGAGCGGTCGTGCATTTGCCGGAAGGTTTGGGACGAAGCGCCGCGCCGGCGGCGGTCCTCGCCTGGGAAAATTTTATGATCCATTGGCAGAACAGCGGCCGAAGCAGCCGGGATATTCTGCTGGAAAACCAGCCCGGCGATGAACCGCAGGCGCTGCTTAATCTTGCGGAAATTTATGATGCCGGCTTATGTCTGGATTTCAGCCACTGGCTGTTGACCTGCGGACCGGAAATTTTGCCGGGGCGGGATTTTTTACAGCGTGTGGCCTTGGTGCACCTCAATGCGCCGGGCTATGAAAAAACGGGACACGCCGCCTTGACCGAGCTGGTCGTAGCGGAGCAGGCTTGGGCCGCTGCGGTTCTGCGTGAATTTTTTGCTTGCCGCGCGCAGGACTACAAAACAAATCGCCAAGATGATATTCCGCTAATGTTGGAAATTTTCTCCTGGGATAAAATTGTCGCTTCCTTGCCTCTGCTGCAAACCTGGTTGGCCGGAATTTAAAAATACTTGCGAAAAATTCTCTAGACTTTTTTTAGAAAAACATTAAAGATAAGATTCAAGCTGGCTTCCAGGCGGAAGTGACAGCAGTTTGCACTTAAGAAATTTAAGCCGGCAGGTAACGTTATGAAACGTATTTTATTTTTAAGTTTTTGTCTGGTCGTGTTTTGGGCGGGCCAGGCCGGAGCCGATACCAGCCTGAGCGCGGGCGTCGGCTACGGGTCAAGCAGCTCTATGGCCTACTATCTTACCTTAAAGCAGGCCTTTGGTCCCTTGTACAGCTCCGGCAGCGGTGCGCTGACGCCCACCCTGGAGTTGTCCGGCCATGTTTGGGCGCATAGTGATGAGCGGGTTTACGGTATGACCCTTGCGCCGGGGTTGCGCTACGATTTTTACACCGACGGCTTTTTGCGCCCTTACATAGGCTATACGTTCGGCGGCACGCTTATTTCCGATGATGAGCTGGATAACCGCGATTTCGGGGGGCATGTGCTTATGCTTAACCGGGGGACCCTGGGCGTTGGTTTCGGCGAATCAATCCGGCAACGGCTGGAGCTTAATTACAGTTACTATTCCAACTTAGGCCTTTCCAGCCCCAACGACGGTTACTC
>CBDTYX010000214.1:0-3789 GCA_965364745.1 uncultured Desulfovibrionaceae bacterium
CCGCCAATCGGCGGGAGCCAGATAAAACGTGCCGATAATATTCACACTAAGCGCGGCTTAAGCCAATTTAATGCGTGCCGTGCCGTCCTTATAAAACGGCAGATCCGTGCGCGTGGCATTAATGGAAGTCAATGCGCCCTTAACCTGGAAGTTAAGCGCGTCGGCCTTGTCGGCTTGAACGTAGGCGAGCGCAATGGCATGCCCCACAGACGGCCCGAAGGAGCCGCTGGTCACTTTGCCCACTTCCACACCGTCAAGCAGCACCGGATCGCCCTGGCGGGCGGCGCGACGGCCTTCCATGTTGAGACCGATGAGACGCTCGCGCACTTCACGCACAAAGGCCTTGCCGCAATACTCAGCTTCGGACTTAAGCATCATTTCATAGCCTGCTTCCGTGGGGTTGTGGTCTTCGTCCATTTCATGCCCATAAAGCGGCAACCCCACTTCCAGGCGCAGGGTATCGCGCGCGCCCAGGCCCACGGGCTTGACCAGGGGATCTTTGAGCAGCGCTGTCCACATTTCCTTCGTGGCGGTCCAGGGCAGGTAGAATTCATAACCCAGCTCACCGGTATATCCGGTACGGCTGATCAGTATTTCATGGCCGTTCCAGGTGATTTTCCTATTGGCGAAGTAAGGCAGGTCGCGCAAAGACATGCCCAGGAGCTTTTCCGCCACATCTATGGACTTGGGCCCTTGCAGGTCGATTTTGCCGATCTCCGAAGAGCGGTTTACAAATTCCAGGGGCGCTTTCAGCCCGGCCGAGAGCACCTTGAAGTCATTCGGGCAGGTGGAGGCGTTCACCACAAGCATGTAATCATCTTCCCCCAGGCAGTAAACAATCAGGTCGTCAAGCACGCCGCCCTTGGGGTTCAGTAGAAATCCATAGCGGCAGCGTTGAGGCTTCAAGGTTTCCAGGTCGTGGGTCACCAGTTTGGCCAGGGCGTCTTTGGCGCCCTTGCCTTTAAGGAAAAACTCGCCCATGTGGCAAATATCAAATATCCCGGCTTGGGTGCGGGTGTGTTGGTGTTCAACAATAATGCCCTCATACTGGATGGGCATATTCCAACCGCCGAAGGGAGCCATTTTGGCGCCCGCGTCGATATGCCATTGCATTAAGGGGGTGGCTAACAGATCAGACATTGAGATTCTCCTTTGCATATGAATTGTCAGTGTTTCTTCCGCTGTAAGCCGCACGGCTTTAAGCAAGCGGTGAGTTCTTAAGGTGTGGGGGAAATGCTCCCTGCGATGATGAGGTCCGAATCAGCCGAACGTGGGTTTCGGCGGTCGCATTGCTATGCAAATCGGACGTTCAGAGGTTGTTCAGACCCGTCCGGGCGGATAAATTCCAACCGGGCGCGCCGGATAGCGACAAATTCATCAATAAGCGCTACCAGCTTCTTATAATTGCGGCGTACTTCCAGCCCATAGGGGGTAAGCGCATCTTCGGGGCCTTCTATGTAGTTTTTGGTCACATAGGAATCATTGAGCATATGTTCGCCAAAAATAATCACGTGTTGCACAAGGGGGTCAAAGTATTCGGAAATTTCGAATTTGAGTTCGTGCAGCAGGGTCACAGCATCGCTGTACATGCGCAAATAGGTGATGCGCTCTCCCCGCACTTGACGGTTGTGTATATCCTCCAGCAGCCTGACCTTACGGGCCTGTTGGATATAGCTATATTTGGAGAGCACATCCTGATACAAATCGTAAACATTGTCAAACACCTCTTCCCGATTGGGCGAAAGCAGATATCCATCCAGCACCCTGGCCACATTGGCGTAAAACTCATCTGAATAACTGATGAACCTGCGCTGGTGCTTGGTCAGCCAAGTATACAAGAATTTAAGGCGATTTTCCGTGGACTCGGTGTTTTCCACTACTTCCGTGCGCTTGAAAATGGTTCTGCCCACATATTCGCCCTGCACAATGTCGTTAAGACGCAAAAATAGCGAGCGGGAATCTTTGACAACATTGAAGTCGGTGTACACCGCGCCCGTAACCGGATGGATGATTTCCTGGCCTTCAGTGGACAGCGCCCGATCCTGGCGCACGTTGTTGGCGTCGTATTTGTGAGGCTGGTAAGTGACGCGCAAAAGCACCGCGCGCCGTTCCGGGTCCACAAACAAGCCAAGTTTGTCTAGGGCTTTAATGACGTCTTTCTGGTCCTTATCCACCTGCACCAAAGCGGTTTTTTCAACCCGCAAATGCTGTGAACGGCTTTTGTAATTGGCGATGGTGGTGATGCAGCGATCGGTTTGCCCCAGCACGCGAATGAAAAAACGCTCCTGCATGCGGTGCAGGCGGCGGGCAAACATGGCGGCCGAGGTGCGGCGCTCCGAAGAAATGGGAAAGCCGTACATTTCCATCAAAAATTGATAAACAAACGAGCGATTCAGTTCATAGGCTCGTTCATCGCCTTTGATGAATTTGCCGATATGCAGGCCGAAACGCTTGATTTCCGCATCCAGATCTGAAGGGAACGAAGCATACACACCTTTCAGACAAAAAGTTCCGGCTGCGTTGCGGGCAAACACCTGCGCCCGGTCCATTTTGAAAAGATAGGGCAAAATATGCGGATACAGCGGCAGGCGTGTAATATCCACATCCGCAAACCGGGTGCGGAAAGACTCATGATGGATGCGGGGCAGGTGGGCCAGCACGGCGCTCAGGTTGTGCTGCTTAAATTCCGCGGCCAGCTTATGATTGATGCGCCCGTTGGGGCTTTTGGCCTCCGCGCGTGAATGCAGCGCGTCAAATTGGAAAACCTCTTTTAAAGAATGCAGGGGACGGTCAAAGGCAACCATGCTGAAACCCGGCAACGTATAATTCTCAAAGCAATCCACATCAAAAGACGGCAAGAGTTCGCGAGCGTCCAGAAGCGGATAGTCCGGAGTTTCGCTATAAGCCCGCAGCAAACCGTATTTTATTTGAACATAATCCAGAAAAAGTTTTAAATCGTGCAGATTTTTTATATGAGTTTCGCAAGAATAATCATCGGCGTACCCGGGAAGCAGGTCGCATTGTTTAAGAAAACGTTTCCATGATATTCTTTTGGTTGTGCTCATATCATCCGAAATATAAATTAAGCTCTAAGTCCGGCGACGAAGAACGGTCGCGGGAGAATTGCGGAACACGACGGCAAGCCTATTGCTTGACCATCTTTCTTTTTTGTAAAAAGCATTATCAATTTTGGCAAGTCTTTTTTGCATAAATACGCCACTTTTCTTCATCCTGCCATAATCGGCAAATGCTGCAGCAGAATAAACAAAAAACTATTTATACTCAGGTTTTTATAGTTTATCTCGCACCGCAAAAAGGTTTTTTTTATAACCACAACTTATCAATTTAAGCTTATTTTTCAATAATTCAAAGAGAAATGGGGCAATTTTCAAAAATTTTCAAAAAACTGCCGGCTATGGTTGTTTATAAAAAAAAGCTGAGGTATTATAAAAATATCTTTGCGATGGTTTTCTTGAATTATTTTTTAAGCAGAGCGCCCTAGGCACTCGCCTGTTTAGAAATTAAGACAAGACCCCAACAACAGTTATATTTATATACTAATATGAGGTAAAAACTATGTCCATTTTTAAAAAGCTTCTGTTTTTGGTTATCGGCATTTTCTTAGTGCTGGTGCTTACACTCAACGGCGCCGGCTATTATTTTATTTCCGACATGGGTGAACGCTCAACAGACCAGCAAGTGGAGATGGCCAGCGCGGCCATGCAGCGGGAAGTGGATTCCGCCCTGCAAATACAAGAAAGCTTTGCCAATATCCTGGAAAGCAGCTCG
>CBDTYX010000215.1:0-3775 GCA_965364745.1 uncultured Desulfovibrionaceae bacterium
CCGCAACAGCAGGAGCAGATGGTCAATTATGTGACCAGCCGCTTCAGGCCGGAAGAAACTGTCATTGTGGAAAAAATTCTGCCGTCCGCGGTGTCGGCGCTGCTGCTATATATGGAGAGCGGTCTTACGCAAGCCATGCAAGAGGCCAATGCCGTCAACTTCGCCCCAGTACAGGAAAAACCCTTAGAGTAAAACTTCATCGCCGACAACTCCCACAATGACTTTTTCCATATAATATACTGATATATTTATAAAACATCTTCATTGCCCAGGCGCACTTAAAGACTTGCTATTTCATATAAATAGGATACATTTAAAAATAGCGAGTTTCTCTACCCTTTTGCCCCGGCTCGATCTTCTTATTTTTTCGACCCCATTTTTTTCGCAACGGTAGCCTCATTAAGCTCGCGTTAATTATTACCGGCAATTCAGGAGTTTTTTGGTGTTTACACCCGGTCAACTTGTTGTTTATCCAGCTCAAGGCGTGGGCAAAATAGAGCGTATCGACAGCCAGCAGGTCTGCGGGGTGCAAACGGAATTTTTCATTGTAAATATTCTGACCAGCAACATTACCCTGATGGTTCCGGTTAAAAGCGCGGCCAATGTGGGCCTGCGCCCCTTGGCTTCACCGGCTGAAGCCGAAGACGCCATGTCCATGCTTAAAGATTTAAATAAGCCTGCGCCGGTGGTAGGACAAAACTGGAACCGCCGGCAACGCGAATACAATGAGCGCTTAAAACAAGGCACCTTGCAGGCGGTGGCGGGCATTATTAAAGAGCTGGTGCTCATTTCCTGCGCCAAAGAGCTGTCGTTCGGCGAAAAACGCCTGCTGGAACAAGCCATGAACTTCGTCAGTCTGGAGCTGGCCCATATTTGGAACTGCCGGCCGGAAGAGGTGGTCCAGCGCATCAATGACCTGTTCAGTGAAATTACAACCGCCAAGGAAGAAGAAAGCGGCGCCGAGGCCTCTGTGAAAAAACATGCGCACGGCGCCTAGTTTTGCCGACCGATAACATCTCACGCAAAAAATAGAGTCATTTTCTTCAAGGAAGAAGACGATCGAGTAAAGTCGGATGAAGGCATGGCGCCCCGCTACACGGCTGATTTTTCACACAAACACAGCTTTTGGGGATAAGATGGCAGCTTTGCGATATACGGGTATTTGTCAACTGCGCCTAAACTTGCTATCTTTTTTTTCAGATTGCCGCGCTTACGCCTTGCCAAAAAATAAATCATGAGCTAAATACTCATCTGTCATAACAATTCATGTTATCCGTAGCAAACCTTGTGTCTTCGTAATATTTTTTGACCCCGTTATGGGGCCGAACTTTAAAGCCTTTAACCTTAACCACCTGTATTATATGCCAAATTTTCCGGCAACGTTCGGTTGAACAAAGTTCCGACGTTAAATATGCGAGCAAAGTTCGCAGTTATCGTGGTGTGTTCAGCCCAAAGCTTCCTAAAAATGATAATCAGCCGCGGCTTCTCGCCGAAATTCCAGAATCCGGTGTTAAGTCCGGAATACAAATGTCTGTAATCTTTTCTGTCTCTTTGCCGTTGTATAAACTCAGAGCGGTTCATTTCCGCGCTGAGATGTTGTCCATATAATTCTACCCCCCCTATTCCCGCTTGAGAGAGCATATGAACCTAAGTGAATTAAAAACCAAGAGCATGAGCGAACTCATGGAACTGGCCGAGGAATTCAATATTGAAAACCCCAGCTCCATGCGCAAACAGGAACTGATTTTCGACCTTTTACAAAGCTGCGCCTCGCAGAACGGATCCATCTTCGGCGACGGCGTTTTGGAAATCCTGCCCGACGGCTTCGGTTTTCTACGCTCCCCCTTATATAGCTATATGCCGGGTCCCGACGATATTTACGTCTCTCCTTCGCAAATCAGGCGGTTTTGCCTGCGCAAAGGCGATGTGGTTTCCGGGCAGATTCGCCCTCCCAAAGAAGGCGAACGCTACTTCGCCCTGCTCAAAGTCAACGAAATAGGCTTTGAACCCCCGGAAAACGCCAAAAACCTCGTTCTTTTCGATAACCTTACCCCCATTTATCCCAACGATCCCCTGCGCATGGAAAACGGCGCGGAAAACTATTCCTCGCGCATTATCGACATGCTGGCCCCCATCGGACGCGGCCAGCGCGGCATTATCGTGGCTCCGCCCCGCACCGGCAAAACCATGCTGCTGCAAAACATGGCCAATTCCATCAACGCCAACAACCCGGACGTCTACCTTATTGTCCTGCTCATTGACGAGCGCCCCGAAGAAGTCACGGACATGGAGCGCACGGTGAAAAACGCGGAAGTCATCAGCTCCACCTTTGATGAGCCGCCTACCCGCCACGTTCAGGTCTGCGAAATGGTGCTGGAAAAGGCCAAGCGCCTGGTGGAACGCAAGCAGGATGTGGTCATTCTACTTGACTCCATTACCCGCCTGGGCAGAGCTTATAACGCGGTAGCCCCGTCTTCCGGCCGCGTGCTTTCCGGCGGTCTTGACGCCAACGCCCTGCAGCGGCCCAAGCGCTTCTTCGGCGCGGCCCGCAATATTGAAGAAGGCGGCAGCCTGACCATCATTTCCACCGCGCTCATTGACACCGGTTCGCGCATGGATGAAGTCATCTTTGAAGAGTTCAAAGGCACCGGCAACATGGAAATTTATCTGGACCGCCACCTGGCTGAAAAACGCGTGTTCCCGGCCTTTGACATCAACCGCTCCGGCACCCGTAAAGAAGAGCTGCTTATGAGCGACGACACGCTGAACCGCGTCTGGATTCTGCGCAAAATTCTTTCGCCCATGGGCCCCATCGACAGCATGGAATTCTTGCTGGATAAGATGAAAGGCACCAAGAGCAACCAGGAATTCTTCGACACCATGAATAAATAATGAAATCGCACCGCATTGCCATAATGCTGCCGCGCTTTTCCTGCTATGGCGGGGTAGAACAGTTTGGCTATCGTCTGGCCGAAACCTTGGCGCAACGCGGTCATGTGGTTGATTTTATCTGTAACCGGCAAGATGCGGAAGCTCCGTCCGGGGTGCATATCCGCAAAGTACGCCGCATCGGACCGTTTAAAGTTCTCAAGGTGCTCAGCTTCGCCATATTGGCCGAAAAAGAGCGCCAGCGAGGAAATTACGACTGCGCCATCGGCCTTGGCAAAACCATGCGCCAGGATATCTTGCGCGTGGGCGGCGGACCGACTATGAAGTATTGGCAGTGCATGGAAAACGCCCACCAAGGACTGCGGCGTCTTCTGCTCAAGCTGCGCCACACTGTGTACCCCCACCATTGGCTCGACTATTGCCTGGAAAAAAAGCGTTACGCGCAGCGCGACGTGCGCATCGTGGCCGTTTCACATATGATGCGCGGTTATGTAGCCGAATGCTTCGATCTTGAGCGCATTGACGTCATTTATAATAAGCCCGATCTGATCCGCTTCCGTCCGCCCACGGAAGAAGAAAGAACACAGGCAAGAGAACGCTGCGGCATTGCTCCATCCATGCTGGCCATAGGCCATGCCGGCACCAACTACGCCATTAAGGGCACCTTTCATCTGGTGCGGGCGCTGGCTCTTTTGCCGGAAAAATATCATGTCTATGTGGCCGGAGGCCGCAAACACGACGCTCTGGACCTCCTGGCCGCCTCCTTGGGAGTATCTGAGCGCCTGCACTTTGTGGGCCGTGTAAATGACATGCCCGGCTTTTTGCAGGCTATGGACATCTTCGCCCTGCCCACTTTTTTCGACCCCTGCTCCAACGCCGTAGTGGA
>CBDTYX010000216.1:0-3773 GCA_965364745.1 uncultured Desulfovibrionaceae bacterium
ATCGCCGCGCTGGTCCTCACCCTGCTTATTGCCGTGCCCATAGGCGTTTTGGCCGCCACCCGCCCGCGCAGTTGGTTTGACCGGGGCACCACCATTTTAGTGTTCATCGGCTTTGCCATGCCCGGCTTCTGGCTGGCCCTGCTGCTCATGATCCTATTTTCCATCCAACTGGAATGGCTGCCCATTTCCGGCATCACCTCTCTGGATTTCGCCGATTTAAGCTGGTGGGGCAAGCTCAAGGATCTGGCCGCGCACCTGGCCATGCCCCTGTTTATCTACACCTTCGGCAGCCTGGCCGGCATGTCCCGCTTTATGCGTTCATCCATGCTCGAAGTTTTGCGCCAGGATTATATTCTCACAGCCAGAGCCAAGGGACTGCCTTGGCGTAAAGTCATTTTCAAACACGCCTTGCGCAACGCGCTTTTGCCGCTGATCACCATTTTGGGCCTGTCCATTCCCGGTCTTATCGGCGGCAGCGTGATCATTGAATCGATCTTTGCCCTGCCCGGCCTGGGCCAGCTTTTTTACACAGCGGTCATGGCCCGCGATTATCCCCTGATCATGGGCAACTTGGTGCTCGGCGCGGTGCTGACCTTAGGCGGCAACCTGCTGGCCGACCTCGGCTACGGCCTGGCCGACCCGCGCATCAGGCACGGAGGCGGCAGATGACGGCGCGCGCTCCGGAAATCACCCTGCCGAGCGCCGGCCCCGACAGACGTCCCGGCGGTTCGGCCGCGCTGCTGCGCTCCATGCGCCGACAACCGCTGCTGGTCATGGGTCTTGTTTTGGTGGGCGGCGTAACGCTGCTCTCTGTCTGTGCGCCTCTGTTCGCCCCGCACGACCCGAGCTCCATGGACCTCGACGCCATCCTGGTCGGGCCTTCGGCCGCGCACTGGCTGGGCACCGACGGCCTGGGCCGCGACATCTTAAGCCGCCTGCTCTATGGCGGCCGGGTCTCTTTGTGGGTGGGCTTTGTAGCCGTGGGCATTTCGGTAAGCATCGGCACGACTTTGGGACTTATTGCCGGTTATTTTCGCGGGCTCGTTGACGAATGCATCATGCGCCTGGTGGACATTATGCTCTGCTTTCCGTCCTTTTTTCTCATCCTGGCGGTCATTGCCTTTCTGGAGCCCAGCCTGTTCAACATCATGGTGGTTATCGGCCTGACCTCCTGGATGGGAGTGGCCCGCCTGGTACGCGCCGAAACCCTTACCTTACGCGAACGTGACTATGTAGCCGCCGCCCGCCTCTCCGGCGCATCCTTAAGCCGTATTTTATTCATCCACATCCTGCCCAATGCCTTGCCTCCGGTTCTGGTCTCAGCCACTTTAGGCGTGGCCGGAGCAATTTTAGTGGAATCTTCCCTGTCCTTCCTGGGCCTGGGCGTGCAGCCGCCTACCCCCAGTTGGGGCAATATGCTGCTTGAAGGCAAAGAATCTTTGGAAATAGCCCCCTGGCTGTCGGTTTTCCCCGGCTTCGCCATTTTGTTTACCGTGCTCGGCTACAACCTCTTGGGCGAATCTTTGCGCGACTTTATGGACCCGCATAAAAAATAAACCTGTGATGCTTTCTTTTCCAAATCATAATTAATCATTTAAAAGCAGCCGCCCGGATATGTTCATGTTGCCCGCCGCTTTAGATTTCAGGCGCGCGCTTGGACAGGGCCGGACTTGTGTGTTATTTTTACAAACTAAACATTAACACTGCGTTAAATGAGGAACAGACCACCATGGACCGTAAATATATAGCTTCCGCCTTATTAATATGCCTTGCGCTGCTTTATGTGCCCATGCCGGCTCTTTCAGCCGAACAGAACACTCAGATAGAATATCTGGAAAACGGCCTCACCGTGATGATTATCCCTGATGAGCGTTTTCCCTTAGTTTCGCTGCGCCTGTATGTTCATGCCGGCTCCGGCTATGAAAACCGAAAAATCGCGGGCATCAGCCATGCTTTGGAGCACATGGTCTTCAAGGGCACCGAAAATTACCCCAAATCCGGGGTTTCTGAAACCATCGAGTCCTTGGGCGGCTATTTCAATGCCTACACCACCTTTGACCATACCTGCTACCTTACGGATCTGCCGGACCGGGGCTGGAAAGAAGGCCTCAAGGTGCTCAAGGACATGGCTTTTTCACCCGCTCTTGAACCGGAAGACATGAAAACGGAAATGGAAGTCATTGTCGAAGAAATCCAGCGCGGCAAAGACAATCCGGGCGGAGAGCTGTTCAGAATGGTGCAAACCCAGGCCTTTAAAGATACCAGTTACGGCTGGCCCATCATCGGCTTTGAAGACACGGTCCGCTCTTTCAAAAGCGCGGACCTGCGCCGCTATATAGACGCCCATTACAAGCCCAACAATATGCTGCTGCTGATTTGCGGCAAAGTGGACGCCGCCGCGGCGTTTAAGGAAGCCCAGGTTTTGTTCGGCGACATCAAGTCCGGCCAGGTGCAGGGCAATGTTCCGTCCGTGGACCTGGATAAATTGCGGCAAAAACCGGTCATACTCACTGAAGGCAAAGATCTCAACCAGATTTATCTGTCTTTCGCCTTTCCCGTGCCCGGCGTAAACACGCCTGACGAGGCCGGACTGGAGGTGCTGGCCCAGCTTTTAGGCGGAGACGCCACCTCCTACCTTTATCGCAAGTATAAATACGATCTGCGCCTGGTCGATCAAATCAGCGCCGGTTTATACACCATGGAAGGCGCAGGGCTCATGTACTTCAGCGCTGTGCTGAAGCCGGAAAACCTGGCTGAGTTTTGGAAAACCATTTGCGCGGACATGGCCGACCTTTCCGCCGCCGCTTTTACAACCGAAGATTTGGCCAGAGCCAAGTTGAATCTTGAAGATCAGCTCTTCCGCAGTAAGGAAACCCTGGCCGGACTCGCTTCCAAGGAAGGTTATTTCTACTTCCTGGGCGGCGGTGAAGGCGCTGAGGGACGTTATCTGGACCAGATTCGCTCGGTTTCGGAAAACTATTTGCAAACGCTGATTGACAAGTACTTTGTGGAAAACGGATTGACCGCAGCGGTGCTGACCCCCAAAGACTATAAAACGCCCGACCTGGACGGCATTTTAAAAGCGGCCTGGCGCGCGCCCGAGCCGGAAACGCCGGTCAACGACGCTTCCGTCATCGCGCCCGGAAAGCCCGAGGTCGTTGAACTGGGAGAAGGGCGCACACTCATCCTGTTGCGGGACGACACCCTGCCGTACACCTCGCTGGATATCGTTTTCAACGGCGGAAACTCCCTGCTTTCCCCTGACGAGCAGGGCTTGGCCGCTTTAAGCGCTTCCGTGCTGACCATGGCCACCCGAGACAAAAGCAATGATGAGCTGGAACGCTTTCTGTCCGATCGGGCCGCCTCGCTCTCGGCCGGGGCAGGCAGGCACACCACCAAAATCAGCGCCTCATTCCCCTCTCGTTTCAGCAACGACATCCTGCCGCTGATTACTGAAGTATTGACCACTCCCGGCTTTGGCCAGGATGATCTTGAGCGGGCCAGAGATTCGCAGTTGGCCGCCATCAAGGCCTCGACAGACCAGCCTACCGGCCTGATGTTCCGTGAGCTTTATCCTTTCCTGTTTAAAGACGACAGCTACGGCTATTATCTTTTGGGCACGCCGGACGGCGTGAGCAAATTCACGACTGAAGATCTCCGTCGCGCCTGGGACAGGCAGTGCGCCCACCCCTGGACTTTAGCCGTGTGCGGTCAGTTTAACCGGGAGCGGATCTTGCAGTTTGCGCAAAGCCTGCCCGCCCCTACGTCCGGTG
>CBDTYX010000217.1:0-3743 GCA_965364745.1 uncultured Desulfovibrionaceae bacterium
CCGCAAAAGTAATCAGCCACTGACCGGTAGGCTGCTCTTCTTCGTCATCCTGCAAATAGTCTTCAAATCTGTCCGACATGGTGGTGTCCGTCAGGCGATACGCCGCTCCTTAAGTGAAATGAAGGAAGACAGCGTATCGTAAACAATGCGCGGGTTGTTGTTTTCCAGAATGCAGCGCACGCCTTCAAAGACGATGAGCAGGGACAGCTCATCCTGTTTGCTGCGCGCGGCCAGCTTTCCGGCCAGGGGCAGAAAGACCACATAAGCCAGCAGCGCGCCGTAAAAGGTGGTCAGGAGGGCCACGGCCATGCCCGGCCCCACGGCTTTGGGGTCGTGCAAATTGACCAGCATCTGCACCAGACCGATGAGGGTGCCGATCATGCCGAAAGCCGGAGAATACAGGCCCAGGCGCTGAAACACGGCGATGGGTATATTGTGTCGGCGTTTCATGGCCGCTATTTCCAGGTGCAGCACGGTTTCGATGATCTGGGGGGCGGCGTTGTCGGAAATCAGCTGGCAGGCTTTTTTGAGCACGTGGTTTTCGGTCTTGATGTTTTCCAGGGCCAGCAGTCCTTCGCGGCGGGAGAGCTCGGCCAAGCGCACCATGGTGTCCACCATTTTTTCCGGCTCCTGCTTGCGTCCCAAAAGCGCCCGCATGCCGCCGCTTACGGCCTGGAGCACTTCCTCCATGGGAAAGGTGACCAGGATGGAAGCGAGAGTCCCGCCGACTACAATCATGAGGCTGGGCGCATTGAAAAAGGTGCTGCCCGCGCCGTCAACCAGAATAGCGGCAATAACCAGGCCGAAGCCGCCAAGGATGCCGAAAAGAGTCGCAAAATCCATAACTGCCCCTCAGCGCAAATTAAAAATTAATGCGCAATGAAGCTCTATTTATGGCATGAATTATGTAAAAACGCCAGAGCCGGCCAAATGCCCGGTGCTGTAGAGTGAATTGTGGGCCTAAGGATTTTTTTTCCCAAAACGGCGCACATAGGCGCGATAACAACGACCAATGGAGGTGGCCGGGTCCATGCTGTCCCACAGGGCGCCCAGGCGCTCCGGATCGGGCTTTAATATGACCGGCGGGCTGCGGCGCGGCTCAGGACGGGCGGTTGAGTTCAGGGCGCGGCGCTTGCCCAAAAGGCTCAAATGCACCTCCTGAAAACGGTCTTCTTCCAGAAAGGCGTTGACTCGCTCCAATATCTCCGGAGTCAGAAAACTCAACTCCTGCATAATCAGATGGTCTTCCGCAGCAATGAGCAAAGTGGCGTCTTTGTGTCCCATGGGCAGGGCAAGACCGGCCAGACCGGGGCCCAAAACCGTGTCCCAGTGCCGCCACAGTTCAATCAGCGTCAGGTCGCGGCCTTGCCGCGAACGATCCAAAAAGGCGCGAACCAGGTCGGAAATATCCACAGCTTCAGGACAAAAGCGTCTGGGGAATTTTTTTTTAAGGGGCACGGCAAAAATAACCTTGTTGACAATATCAATTTATCCGGATAAATATATATCAAATTTTCTTGATAAATGGACCCAGCCACTTTGAGTTTTACCCGATTACTGACTTCTTTCAAGGCCCTGTCTGACGAGACCCGTTTGCGGCTCGTGCATGTGCTGGGCAAATACGAGCTCAACGTCAATGAGCTGACTATGCTTTTGGGCATGGGGCAATCCAGAGTATCGCGCCATCTTAAAATTTTGGCCGAATCGGGCCTGGTTACCGCCCGGCGTGACGGTTTGTGGGTTTTTTACTCGCAGGGAGCGGGCTCAAAATCTACCGCGCTGTGGCAGGCCTTGGCCGGCTTTATTGACCCGGAAGAGGAGCCGTTTGCCGGAGATTTGCGCCTGGCCCGTAAAATTTTGGACGAACGCGACGTGGCCGCCCGGCATTTGTTCAATAATCTGGCTGAGGACTGGGATCGCATCAATCGCGAGATTATGGGCGATTTTGATTTGCCGGGCGCGGTTCTGAAACTCATGCCCGAATGCGGAACCGCGGCCGATTTGGGCTGCGGCACGGGCACGGTGTTGGTCGGACTAAAAACCAAGGCCGCGCGCCTGATCGGGGTGGACGGCTCGCCGCGCATGCTCGAGCTTGCCCGCCGCCGCTTTTCCGGCGACGAGTCCGTATCTTTGCGCATCGGCGAGCTGGATCATTTGCCCCTGGCCGACGGCGAGGCCGAGTTCGCCTGCCTGAACATGGTCCTGCACCATCTTTACGACCCGGACGCGGCCTTGCGGGAAATCCACCGCATCCTTACGGCAGGCGCATATTTAGTAGTTACGGATTTTGACAAACACGAAATGGAGGCCATGCGCACCGAGTACGGCGACCGCTGGCTGGGATTTTCCCCTGCTGAAATCAAAGCAATCTTAAACCGGACCGGGTTTGAAGCCGAAGAGCCCCTGCGCATGCCTGTGCAGCGGGGTCTGGCCGTGCTTTTGACCCGCGCTGTGCGGAAGTGAATTTTTTCGCCAAGGAGAAGAGTTTGTGAGCAACAAGACTGACGCATTGAGGGCCGCGCCTCTGGATTTGAGCCTCAATTACAAAGTGCGGGACATCGGCCAGGCCGATCTGGGCTATAAGGAAATGCAACTGGCCGAGCAGGAAATGCCGGGCCTGATGGAAATCATGGCCAAATTCGGCCCCAAAAAACCGCTTAAAGGTCTCAAGGTCACCGGTTCCCTGCACATGACCATTCAAACGGCCATGTTGATCAAAACCCTGCATACCCTGGGCGCGGACGTGCGCTGGGCGTCGTGCAACATTTTTTCCACTCAGGACCATGCGGCCGCGGCCATTGCCGACTCGGGCATGGCCAAAGTCTTTGCCTGGAAGGGCGAGACCTTGGAGGAATACTGGTGGTGCACGGAAATGGCTCTGACCTGGCCCGACGGCTCCGGACCCAACCTGATAGTGGATGACGGCGGCGACGCCACCCTCCTCATCCACAAGGGCGTGGCCGTGGAAAAAGATCCTTCTTTGCTTAACAAAGGCTACGACAATAAAGAATTTCAGATCGTCATGGACCGCCTGGCCCTTAATTATAAAACCTCGCCCGGCCACTGGGGCAAAATCGCTCCGCACATTCGCGGCGTGTCGGAAGAGACCACCACGGGCGTGGGCCGGCTTTACCAGATGCAAAAAGACGGCGAGCTGCTCTTTCCGGCCTTTAACGTCAATGACTCGGTGACCAAATCCAAGTTCGACAACCTGTACGGCTGCCGCGAATCTCTGGCCGACGGCCTGAAAAGGGCCACGGACGTCATGGTGGCCGGCAAGGTCGTGGTGGTTTGCGGCTACGGCGACGTGGGCAAAGGCTGCGCCCAGTCCATGCGCGGCTTCGGGGCGCGGGTGCTGGTTACGGAAATCGACCCCATCTGCGCTTTACAGGCGGCCATGGAAGGCTATGAAGTGACCACCATGGAAGAGGCCGTGGAAGAGGGCGATATTTTCGTCACCGCCACCGGCAACTACAAGGTCATTACCGGCGAGCATATGCTGAAAATGAAGAACGAGGCCATTGTCTGCAACATCGGCCACTTCGACAATGAAATCGATATGCACTACCTGGAGACTTCGCCGGCCTGCAAGCGCGTGAACATCAAGCCCCAGGTGGACAAGTGGGAGCTGCCTTCCGGGCGCAGCATCATCATTCTGGCCGAAGGGCGCCTCGTGAACCTGGGCTGCGCCACCGGCCACCCCAGCTTCGTGATGTCGGCCAGCTTCACCAACCAGGCCCTGG
>CBDTYX010000218.1:0-3743 GCA_965364745.1 uncultured Desulfovibrionaceae bacterium
CCGCTCCCCCGCAACCCCCTCGCCCCCCCTTAACCCTTATTGGGTAGGAGCAGGTTCTTTCAGGTAAATTAAACTAACAATCGGGACCCGGGGGGCAACCCCTGGCGCGCAACCTTTCTGGCCGCCGGAGGACCAATGTTTATACAATTTTTTGGATAATTCTGCTCGTGGTAATCACGGTCTCCATTCACATGCTGTACAGCGTCTCGTTTCTGCTTCGTCCGCACAAGCTCAGGCAGACCGGCGCGGCATGCCGCACTCTTTGCGCGGCTATCTGCCTGTTCTGGGCGGCATAGTCGTTTTTTTGATGCTTATACATTTTACGGAAGCTTTTATCCGGGCTGTGTTTTACGTTGCGTGGGGAGGTTTGCCCGACTTTGAAACAGCCCTTTATTTCTCTCTCATCAGCTATACCATCATAGGGTACGGCAACGTGCTGTTGGCGCAGCCTATGCGCCTTGTGGGCGTCAGTGAGGAGTTGACGGGGACTTTCATGTGCGGCTGGTCTGTAGCCGTTTTACAGGAAATCGCTCGGGACAGCGTGACGCGCATAACATCCGGCTTGAATCGTAAAAGTGCGCAGCAATAATGCTTTGCCCCCGGCACACTTGCTGAAAGGCAAATGAAGCTACGCCCGGCAGGGCATGCGGCCGCAGGTGAATTGGGCGCCCTCGGGGCAGTAGCCCAGGCGTTCGCATTTGGGGCCGGCCTGGTCAAAGATGACCGGCACGGCGGCTTTGGCCGGCCCCAGCATGGAGTTGGCCAAAGCGCGGATTTCCCATTGGGCGCGCAGGCAGCAGCGCTCTTCAAAGAAATTGAGCAGACTGCGGCAGTTCATGGTCATGATGAGGCGCGTTTCAGCGGCCTGGGGCAGGACGAAGCGGGCGTCCTGGCGGACTTTTTCCTTGGCTTTGGCCGAGGCGGCTTTATCCGCGTCCGGCGCGGCGCCTTCGGCCAAAAGTTCGCTCAAATCATTATACGCGGCGGAAATTTCCGCCATGCAGGCGGTAAAGCGCTTAAGGGCCGCCGGTTTTTTGGCGATGGACGGCGGCACGATGTAGTTGAAGTCTTTGCCGTCCACATAGCGCTGGCTTTGCTGCGAATAAGAGGCGATGCGGTGGCGCACCAACTGGTGGGTAAGGGCGCGGGATACGCCGGCAATGGCGAAGGTCAGGCTGACATGCTCTATGGGGCTGGTGTGGCCTGATTCCAGAATATCGGCCACAAATTGTTTTTGCGTTGCGGTGTCGATTTCCCCGGCCAGCAGGCGGGGCCACATGTCGGCCACAAAACCGGCATGGTAGCATTGCCGGAAAGCCGCATAAATAAGGGCTACCGGGTCCGGGGTATGGGCGAGCAGTTCAACGCGCAAAGTGGTTTCGGGCATAATAAATATATTTACTGGTTTCTTGGGGGATTACCCCGGCATATTCAAGTGCTTATAGGCCTTGGCCGTGACCATTCTGCCGCGTGAAGTGCGTTTCAAAAAGCCGCACGCCTTTATCGCATACCTTTCGGTCGCACTTCCTGTGCGACACTCAAGGGTCGAAGCCGAAAAGCGTGGTTTTCGGCTTCTCGCGCTGCGCGGCCTGCCCGCATCCTGCGGGTTTTCGAGCCGATATTGCATAATTTACCCCGGCATATTCAAGTGCTTATAGGCCTTGGCCGTGACCATTCTGCCGCGCGAAGTGCGTTTCAAAAAGCCGCACTGCATTAAATACGGTTCAAAGATGTCCTCAATGGTGCGCTCGTCCTCGGCCACGGCCGCGGCCAGGGTTTTCAGGCCCACGGGTCCGCCGTCGTAGTGTTTGATCATGGTTTCCAAAAGGCGGCGGTCCATCTGGTCCAGGCCGCAATGATCCACGTCCATGCGGTCCAGCGCTCTGGCGGCTTCAAGTTCGTCCACCACCCGGCCGCCTTCCACCAGCACATAGTCGCGCACCCGGCGTAAGAGGCGGTTGGCGATGCGCGGGGTGCCGCGCGCCCGGCGGCCTATTTCCAGAGCGCCTTCAGGCGAGATGGGCACAGCCAGGATGGCGGCCGTGCGTTTGACTACCTGGGCCAGTTCCTGGGGAGTGTAAAATTCGAGGCGCATGATCACGCCGAAGCGGTCGCGCAGGGGCGAAGAAAGCAGGCCGATGCGGGTGGTGGCCCCCACCAGGGTGAAGGGTTCAAGATCGATTTTAACCGTGCGCGCGCCCGGCCCCTGGCCGATGATCAGGTCCAGCTTGAAGTCTTCCAGGGCCGGGTAGAGCACTTCTTCCACAGCCGGGGGCAGGCGGTGGATTTCATCAATAAACAAAATATCGTGGGGCCCCAGATTGGTGAGGATGGCGGCCAGGTCGCCGCTGCGCTCAATAACCGGTCCGGAGGTGGAAACGATGTTCACGCCCAGTTCCGAGGCCATGATTTGCGACAGGGTGGTTTTGCCCAGACCCGGATTGCCGTAAAACAGGGTGTGGTCCATGGCCTGGCGGCGTTCACGCGCGGCCTGCAAATAGACTTTAAGATTGGTGCGCAGTTCTGTTTGCCCGATGAACTCTTCCAGCGAGCGCGGCCGCACGGAATCGTCCATCTGCCGGAAACTGTCGGCCTGGGCGGCGAATTCGGAATTTTCTTGCTCGTAAAGAATGCTCATGTCTGCCTGGCGGGAAAATTTATCAAAACATATTAGTCTTGGATGCGGCCTGAGGTCAAGGACGGGATTTGCCCCTACAAGAAAGGTGCAGAGCGGATGGCCGGATACTTCGCTACTCAGCTATCCAAGCTGTGAGCGCAGCTTTGACTTCCTGCAAAAATTCTTTGGAGAAATTGCCGAGTTTTCGGTCGATATTTTTTGAATCAGCCAGAAAAACTTTATATGGCCGTACAAATGAAGTTTGTCCCAGATTGCTGCTTCTTAGATCTTTTTCCGGTATGGCTATAGCATTGGAATCTGAGAAACCTCTGGAAGTAATCATGCACAGCAAGACATCATTGCGGTCCGCACATAAAACAAGAGCGGGCCGTCTTTTCTGGCCCGATTGATCTGTATACGGATATATAACGCTAACGACATCGCCTGCTACAAATGCCGCCATGCATCATCCTCTTCCGGAGAATTCCAATCATCAAGACAGCCCAAAGCGCAGGAGGCGGCATAGCATTCGTCGGCGGAGACATTTGAAACTCCAACCCCAATCTGCTTTTCAAGTTTATCAAGAGTCAAGCGTTCACCTGCCAGAGCGTTGTATTTAGGCAGCCATGCTTCAATTATATCGACGCGTCCGGCCATATGTGCATTGATCAGCAGATCGCGAAGAGATTCCAGCATTATACCGGCGTTGGTGAAGCCTTCCAGTAATATTTTAATCGCCTGAACATGCTTACCCTCTCGACTGAGGGTAACAGCAAAATTATGATAAACATTAGGGTTGTTCGGAGATTCTCGCAAGGCCGCCTCATGCCACTCTTCTGCCCGAGCATACTCACATTTTAGTCGATAAAAGGTCCCTCGGAATGACAAACTTGCGGCCCTGTCGAGCTTTTCTATCTGTGTTATCAACTTATCCAGGCGCGCAAAATCAAAATTAGATGGATTGGAACCGCTTTGCTCGAGTCTTTTTATTAGCTCAAGAGTTTCGCCAACTTTTGTAGCTGGTACGGGAGACATAAAATTTACCTTTAGCAGCTTTAAAAAATAACTGCTTACAGGATTATATTAAATATGTTCGGAGATTTTGCAATCTAAAAGTTGTTCACCG
>CBDTYX010000219.1:0-3735 GCA_965364745.1 uncultured Desulfovibrionaceae bacterium
AAAACTTCCACATGGGCGCTGTGCGGAAAAAGATCCACGCCTTGCACAGCCTGCAAATCATAGCCCTTGCTCAAAATTCCCAAATCGCGGGCCAAAGTGGCCATGTGACAGGACACCAGCAAGATGCGTCCGGGTTTTAATCTAAGCAGCCCGGCCGCCACATCCGCATGCAGCCCTGCGCGAGGCGGGTCGGCCAAGACAGCATCAGGCCGCGCCGCGCCGGATAAAAGTTGTTTGCGCAATAGCGTCCGCACATCGCCTTCTAAAAATACACAGCTTTTCAAATTATTATTTGCAGCGTTGCGGCGCGCATCGGCCACCGCCGCCGGGTTGGCCTCCAGGCCGGTAACCTTTGCGCCGCTCGCGGCCAAAGGCAAACTGAAGGCTCCCGCCCCGGCGTAAAGATCCCAAATGACCTCATCGGGCTTGGGAGCCAAAAGCCGCATGCCTTCCGCCAGCAATACTTCCGCCGCGGCAGGGTTAACCTGGAAAAATGAGGCGGGCGACAGTTCGTATTTAAACCCGGCCAAGCCTTCGCTTAAATATGGTGAGCCGAGGTGAAGCATAATTTCTTCGCCATAAGCCACAGGCGCTTCCGACCGGCGCACGGAGTGGGTAAACGACTCGACCCAGGGCAAGCGCTCCGGCAAGGCTTCCCCCAGCGCTCTGATGCGTTTGGCCGCCTGGGGCGCAGGCGCGGTAATCAGCTCCACAGCCGCACAGCCGGTTAAACGTGATACGCGCAACACCAAAAACCGCAATACCGCCGAAATATCACGCTCCCCCTCCGGGGCGGAAGCACGGGCAACATACGCCCGCAAACCGCTTTCGGCCGCCCAGGTCCGCACTTCGACCAGCAGTTCCGGCAAGCGAACATCGGCAATGGGACAAGATGTAATATCAACCACTTCATGGCTGCCCAATTGCCTGAAGCCCAACAGCGGCGGGTCTCCCACGGCCAGGGGCTTTTTGGCTCCCCCCTTGGCCCGGACCGCATCTTCGCCAAACACCAGTTCGATTTTGCCCCGAAAATGGCGTTGCGTCGGAGAAGGCAACACCGGCGCGGTAATAGCCTTCAACAGCCCCAGGCCTTGCGCGCCGTCCGCATTCTGCACGCGGCCGAGCCGGGCCAAGTTTTCCAAAATATGGGCGCGCTTAAATTCCAATTGGCGGGCATAAGGTATTTCCTGCCAGATGCAACCGCCGCACTTTCCAAAATGAACGCAGAAAGGCGCTTCCTGCTCGGGGGCCGGGCTTAATACCTCCGCGCGCCGCGCTTCCAGATAGCCGCTTTTTTGCCGGATGACCTTGGCCCGCACTTTCTGTCCGGGCATGCCCAGGTCCACAAAAACCACCCGGCCGTCCGCCGCCCGCGCCAAAGCTTTGCCGCCGGGCGTCACAGATTCTATGCTTAAGTCCATTATCTCGTCGGAGAAAAACGCCTCTTCCGCGTCCGCCGCGGCAAGCTGCGGATAAGGCGCGAATTTTGGGGCTTCCCTGCTCCGCTCACGGGCGCGTTTTGATTTATTCCTGGCAAAACGGGTCATTGTTCACCTTGATTCCGGGTCTGAAAAAAGTTATCCAATTTAAAAGTAACCTGATGATAGAAATTTAAGCTGCGGGGAGCAAGCTATTTTGCCTGCCTCCCCCTTTAAATTTGTGGAGTAACACTTTGCTGCAAGCTCATACTTTAAAAAAATTGCTCATAGTTGCGGCTGTCGTGTGCGGGATGCTCCCCCCCGTCCAGGCCGCGGCGGAAACTTTTTTTATCTGTCCGGAAACAATTCAGCCGGGTCAACCTTTTGTCGTATCCATAACTACAGACAACGCCAGTAATGTGGTTGTCAAATGGCGCGGCAAAAACCTGGCCCTGCCTCTGAACAACGCCGGACAAGGCGAAATTATTTTGGCCATGCCTCTGGACGGTAAAGAAAAATCCATGCCCCTGAATATTTCTTTCATTGAAAATGGCCGGTCCGACAAACAAAGCTTCAACTTGAAAGTGACCCCCAAAGACTATCCCGCCCAGGAGCTTAAAGTAGACTCCAAGTTTGTGGATTTGAGCAAAACCGACGCGGATCGCGCCGCGGCTGAACGCAAGCGCAATGACGCGGTCATCGCGCGCTACACGCCGGAGAGGATGTGGACACTGCCTTTCTTCCGCCCGGTGCCCGGAGAGTTATCCAGCACCTTCGGTCTGCGCCGCGTATTTAACGGCCAACCGCGCAATGCGCATCGCGGTCTGGATTTCCGCGCTGCGGCGGGCGCCCCGATCCGCGCTGTGGCCGACGGCGTCGTAGCCCTGGCCGACAACCAGTTTTTCGCCGGAAATGTGGTTTATGTGGATCACGGCCTGGGCGTTTTCAGCGTATACATGCATATGTCAGAAATCGGCGTTAAAGAGGGAGATAAAATAATGCGGGGCCAGGTTGTAGGCAAAGTGGGCAGCACGGGCCGAGCCACAGGACCGCACCTCCATCTGTCCCTGATGCTACAGGGCACAGGCGCTGATCCGCTGCCTCTGCTCGAAAACAAATAAACATCCCGTTGTGGTTTTTACTATGGCCAAAGCTGAAAAAAAAGACTTTGAAACCCAACTTGCCCGGTTGCAGGTTGTGGTTGATCAACTGGAGCAAGGCGACGTCTCCCTTGAACAAAGCCTGACGCTGTTTAAAGAGGGCCAGGAACTGGTCAAAGACTGCCGCAAAAAGCTTGCCGCCGCCCGCCATCAGGTGGAGGTGTTTTCCCAAGGTGCGCCGGCTCCTTTAAACCTGGATACCGACCCGGAAGATGACCATGACGACGAACTCTGATTTAAAAAGCAAACTGACCGCTTACAAGCAGCTGACTGAGGGTTACCTGGCGGTCTGCCTGAAAAAACGCGACATTCCGGCCCGGCTGCTGGAAGCCATGGAGTACAGCCTTCTGGCCGGAGGCAAACGCTTGCGCCCGGCTTTGTGTCTGGCCGTGTGCGATCTTTTGGGCGGCAAACGCGAAGCGGTGCTGCCTTTTGCCGCCGCCCTGGAAATTATTCACACCTACACTCTCATTCACGATGATTTGCCGGCCATGGATAATGACGACCTGCGCCGGGGCAAGCCCACAAATCATGTGGTTTTTGGCGAAGCCGCCGCCATCTTGGCCGGTGACGGCCTCTTGACCGAAGCCTTCTGGTTTATGACCCAGGCCGCGGCCTTGGGCGCAAAACCCGTGCGCACTCTGGAAGCCATTGCCGAAGCCTCCAAAGCCACCGGCGCAGCGGGCACTGTGGGCGGGCAGGTGTTGGATATGGATTTTACCGGCAAGGAAGGAGTTTCTTTGGCAGAACTTGCGGATATGCATGCCCGCAAAACCGGGCAGCTATTCCGCATCTCCTGCCTGGCCGGGGCCATTCTGTCCGATGCCGATGCCGCTGCTTGCGAAAAGTTGGCCGCCTACGGTGCGGCTTTAGGCGCGGCTTTTCAAATTGCCGATGATATTTTGGATGAAACTGCGGACACCGCTGTTTTGGGCAAACCCGCCGGATCGGACGCGGCCTGCGGCAAAACCACCTACCCCGCGCTGCTGGGTCTTGAACGCAGCCGAGAAATGGCGGAAACCAAAGCCCAAGAGGCGGTGGCCTGCCTTATCGCCTACCGGGGCGAACAAGCCGACTTTCTTCGCGAACTGGCCCTGTACACCGTTAAACGCAGTTCGTAATTAATATTTATGAGCGACTCTCAAAAAATACCCCTC
>CBDTYX010000220.1:0-3726 GCA_965364745.1 uncultured Desulfovibrionaceae bacterium
ACAAGCTGGCCGAGCTGACTATTTACAAAAAGTTTGTATCCACGGCCAAGGCCTTAATTGTGGTCTTTTACGATCAGGAGCTGGTTTATCATGACATGAAGGATGCCCAGACCATGGGCGCCTGCATTCAGAATATGCTCTTGGCCGCCCACGATATGGGCCTTGGCGCGGTGTGGATAGGGGAAATCTTGAAGAACGAGGACAAGGTGCGTGAATTATGCGGCGCTCCGGATAATTTCCGTTTAAGCGCTGTATTATCTTTGGGCCGGCCGGCCAAGGACGGCGTATACGAAGAGCGTGACAGCCCGGAGAGGGTGATTTTTTTCAAAAAATAGCGCACGGATTTTTAGGGCATGGCTTTTAAATAAGTCTTCAAGTTTACCTTTTTTTTGGCTATGCCCAATTTTTTGCGGATGTTATTGCGGTGAAATTCCACAGCGCTTTCGGACAAACCCAGCTTGACGGCGATGCGCTTGGAGGTCATGTCCGCCCGGATAAGTTCCGCAAGTTGGCGTTCACGGCTGGTCAAATTGATGTCGGCCAGGCTGAGTTCCGTATGGCACAAGGCGACCATATGGCTGAGGCCGTTACGCACCGTATTTAAGCAGGTGTCCTGATCGCTGGTTTTCAGGGTGGCCTCCAAAGCGTCCAGGTGCGGCATGATCAAATCGCGCAGGCTGATGTACAAGGTAGACTTTAATTCGTTTTGGGCGGAGTTTTTCTGGTTGAGCACCACACGCATAGCGGTATTGATGTCCTCCAGGGTTTGCGATTTTTCCCGCAGCTCCTGTTCCCGGTTGCGCAGGGTCTGCTCCGAATAAATTTGGGCAGTGACGTCCTCATAGGCCAGCAGACGACGCTCAAACGGCAGTTCCACCAGATGAGAGTGCACATATTTGTTGTCGCCGTTTTCACAGGTTACGGCGCTCAGGTGTGATTTTTCCGCCGATCTGAGCATAATCTCAACCGCCTCGGACCGTCGGTCGCCGTCAGGATAGGCGCGTTGCAGCCAGTTTTCCAGGGTAGGGATGCTGTCTTTGGCATAGCCGAAGATAGCGGTAAATTTGGGGTTGATATAATCAATGTTTCCGCTTTTATCTACAAGCATGAGCCCTAAGGGCATGTTTTCCACCAAGGTGCGGAAGCTGAATTCGCTCTTTTGCAGGTTTTCTTCGGCCTGTTTAATTCGGTCGATATCGATATGCGTGCCCATGGCCTCCAAAGGACGGCCCTGGGCATCGCGGCGGGTGACCCGGCCGTAGCTTAAAAGCCACTGCCAGCGCCCCTCTTTGGTTTTAACGCGGAACTCCGCTTCGTAATGGTCGCTTTTGGCTTCAAACACATGCTCACGCATGCGGCGCAGCGTTTCCGGAAAATCGTCAGGGTGAGTAAGCTTGTCCCAGGTCAGAGGGTTATCGGCAATTTCTTCCGGGGAATACCCCAACATTTTTAAAGCATTGGGCGAGGTAAACACCAGACTGTGATAGTGCGATTGACCCGGCGAAAAGTGCATGGTCCACATGCCTCTGTTCAGGCTTTCCAAAGCCAGGTCCAGCCAGAGCTGATAGCGCTCGAGAACCATATCTTGCTCTTGCGGGGCCTGTAAGGAAGGGCTCGGCGGCATGGAGTCGGGTGAGGCGGCGTTTAGTTGGATCAAGCGGCAATTTTTGGGAAAAAGCGCGTCCCCTCTTGATCCGGAGAGTTCGGTTGTGTTGGCCGGGGCGTCCCAAACCACGGCTTCCAGATTTAAGACTTCGCCGGAACGCGTGCGGCAGGTCATAAGACATTTTTTGTTGGCGTTGGGAGCAAGATTGGCGAAAAGCAGCGGCAGTTCAGCTCTGGGGTCGTAATAGCTGCTGAACATGGTTTTAAGGCAGGCTTCCAGGGTTGGAAAATCTTCAGCCGCATAGCCGCTTAAACGTTCCAGGGCCTGACTCCAAAGCAGCATCCGGCCGGAATCCCGGTCGAAAGCCAAGGTGGGCGCGGGCAAGTAAAATAGCGCCGCCAGCCCGGGTGGGTAAGGGGCAATTTCAGGTTGTTCGGCGGAAGTCGCCGTGTCGGGGAAGTCAGAATGGTTCATGGGGCTTTTATTTTCAAATGCTGAAGTATATGGTCTTTAACTATAACATGCCGCGAGAAACATCAATATGCGGCAAGAGGAGTAAGGTATGAATGATAGCGTGCTCATGGCGGAGATGACTTGGGCGGAATATCAGGCGAAAATTGAGGCCGGCGCGGTGTGTTTTTTGCCGGTGGGTTCTTTGGAGCAGCACGGCTACCATCTGTGCCTTAATGTGGATACGCTTTTGCCCACCGCCGTGTGCGAAAAGACGGCCCGCGCGGTGAACGGTGTGGTTGTGCCGTGCGTCCAGTACGGCTACAAATCCCTGCAGCGCTCTGGCGGGGGCAACTATTACCCGGGCACAGTTTCATTGGATGCGGGCAACCTGGTGGGCACCATTCGGGATATCTTGCGCGAGATTATTCGGCATGGCGCGCGCAAGATCGTATTGGTCAGCGGGCATTATGAAAACAATATGTTCATGCTTGAAGGCATAGATTTGGCGCGGCGCGACGCCGAAGCCAGAGGCGTCAACGATGTGCTGATCATGATGCTTTCTTACTGGGATTTTCTCAATGACCCCGATGTGATCGACACTCTGTATCCCGACGGGCTGCCCGGCTGGGATGTGGAGCATGCGGGCTTGTTTGAAACTTCGCTTATGCTGCACCTGTATCCTCACCTAGTGGATTTGAGCAAAGCCGTGCAGCATCCTCCGGCCAAATTCCCGGCCTATGACATGTTTCCTCCGCACAAGGAATGGACTCCCGCTCCCGGCACTTTGTCTTCGCCCCAGGGCTCCACGGCGGAGAAAGGGGAATTGATTCTTAAAACTTGCGTCGACGGCATCGTGGCCGTCGTTAAAAAGGAATTCAGAGTCTGATCTGTTGGTTTTATGTAGTGTGTGGGCAGCTTTTTAGCGGTTTAATGTGTTGAGATATTTGGCGTTAACCCTATTAACTTGAGGAGAAACATATGAAAAAACTGGTTTATCTGTTTGTTTCAGCCTTTGTGTTTTCTCTGGCGCTTGGCGCAGCCCCGGTCAAGGCCGCTGAGTATAACTGGAAGCTCGCCCACGAGGAATTGCCCGGCGGTTTTATGGATGCGATCGCCACGGAGTTTGCCAAACGTTTGGCCGATAAGTCCAACGGACGCATTGAGCTGGGCATCTTCCACTCCAGCACCCTAGGGACGCACGAAGACATGGTCGAACTGGTTCAAAACAACGCCATCCAGTTTAACTTTGCGGATATAGGCCACGTGGGCACTATGGTTAATGAGGCCCAGGCCCTGCTGCTGCATTACATTTTCCCCAGAGATTCCGACGCCTCGGCTTATGTGTTGCAGCAAGGCACTTTCCGCAGCGTGCTTGATCCCCTTTTCCGGGCAAAGCATATTGAGCCTTTGGCTTATTATTCTGAAGGCTGGAACGTGTGGACTTCCAATAAACCTCTGCATACGCCTGAAGATTTTAAAGGCTTCAAAATCCGGACCATGGCTTCACGCCTCATAGTCGACAATTATAAAGCCTATGGCGCCAACCCCACCCCGGTGCCGTGGGGCGAAGTCTATTCCGGTTTGCAGCTGAATATGATTGAAGGTCAGGAAAACCCCACTTTTCTGATTCATGATTTTAAAATCTATGAAGTGCAGAAGTACATCAC
>CBDTYX010000221.1:0-3720 GCA_965364745.1 uncultured Desulfovibrionaceae bacterium
GGACTGGAAATGGGTAGGAAAAGGTTTTTTATATGGGCATGAGTTCCGGTCCTCTTATTCCTCAAAGCATCGGCGAATTCATCGGAAATGCCGTGAAAAGGCTGGCGAGCTCCGGCGTGGATTCGCCGCGTCTGTCCGCGGAATTGATTTTGGGGCATGTGTTGGGGGTACGGCGGGAGTATCTGCTGGCGCATCATGAGCGTGTGCTGAGTGATGCGGAGAATGCGGCGGCGGGGGAACTGCTGGGCCGCCGGGCTGAGGGCGAGCCCGTGGCCTACCTTCTGGGGCATAAAGAATTTTATGGGCGGGACTTTCTGGTTAACCGCCATACTTTGATTCCCAGGCCGGAGACAGAGCATTTGGTGGACTTGGCCCTGGAGGATCTGGAGTTGGCCGCGCCCGGGTTGGTCATTGATCTTGGCGTGGGTTCAGGGTGCATTTTGCTCACCCTGCTGTGCGAGAGGCCGAGTTTGCGGGGGCTGGGCGCGGACATTTCCGGGCGAGCCCTGACCTTGGCCCAAGAAAATGCTGTTCGCCTAGGTGTGGCCGGGCGCTGTGCGTTTATGCTGGCGGATATGACCGTGCCCGTGTTTAAAAAGCACAGCTTGAGCCTGCTGCTGAGCAATCCGCCATATATCAGTCCGGAGGACTACGCGAACCTGGATCGGGAAGTGCTCGCCTATGAACCGCAAAACGCGCTGCTTTCGCCCGAGGGGGGTCTGCATCACTTGGCCGCCCTTGAGGAACTGGGGCGCCGTTGTCTTGCTCCCGGCGGAAGGCTGCTTTTGGAAATCGGCAGCGAGCAGGGCCAAAGCGCCATGGCGCTGTTTGCCCGCGCGCCGCGATTTTGGGCTGGAGTGGAGAACCATCGCGATCTGGCCGGATTGCCGCGAATCATCTATGCTCGGCGTAGTGGTGTGTGTTAAAGCACACAGTGTGTTAAAAACACACCACGCCTGTGCTTTTTTATTTTATTCTAAAAAAAATATTTAGTAATATTAAGATGTTATTAGGGCGGTCAACTGGCACAGCTTTTGCTCTTGTAGGCCTGGAGGCTGGAGAAATGAAGCAGACTACCATTAAGCGAAGCGTTTCCTGTTCTGGTGTCGGATTGCACAGCGGCAAGCTGGTCAAGCTGGCCTTGCACCCCGCTGCGGAAGATACCGGGATAGTGTTTGATATTCACGGCCCCACAGGGGTGCATCGTGTTGAACCCTCGCCGCAGGCCGCTGTAGGCACAGGCCTGGCCACCACTTTGGGCGTGCCCGGCGCCACCGCCGCCACGGTGGAGCATCTGCTCGCCGCCCTGCGCGGCTTGGAAGTGGATAACATCATTATTGAAATTGAAGGCGGTGAAGTGCCGATTATGGACGGCAGCGCGGCTTCTTTTGTGCTGCTTATCCGCAACGCCGGGCTTGCCCGCCAGCTTGCCCCCCGTCGGGTGGCCCGCGTGGCCAAACCCGCCGTATACGAGCATGACGGCAAGTGGATCAAGGCGCGGCCCTATGCCGGTTTACGCATTGAGTATACCATTGATTTCGACCATCCGCTCATCGGCGTGCAGACCTTTGAGCTGGAAGTCACTCCTGAGACCTTTACCGACGAGTTGGCCAAGGCGCGCACATTCGGTTTTTTGCGCGACATCGAATATTTGCGCCAAAACGGCCTAACTTTGGGCGGGTCCTTGGATAACGCCGTGGTGCTGGATGATTACGCGGTGCTGAATGAAGACGGTTTGCGCTTCTCTGATGAGTTTGTGCGCCATAAAATGTTGGACTTCATCGGCGACATGGCTCTTTTGGGCTTGCCGCTGCAAGGGCATTTCTCCATTTATTGTTCCGGCCATGCTGTGAACAACGCTTTTTTGCGCATGCTGGATGAAAACCGCGCTTATTATCTGGAGGAGGTTGAGCTTACCGCTAAAGCGCCGTATGTTGCCCCGGCGCGTCGTCCGGAACGCGAAGCTTCGCCCGCGCGCCTTTTGCACGGCGCTTCCGCGATTGCTTAGTATAGCTTTCAACATTTGACAAAGGCGTGGACAAAAGTAAATTTTGTCCACGCCTTTCTTGCAGAGGGCGCTTTGCGTTGCCGCCCACCGCCAGAGCATTTTGCCGATAGACTATTTCAACTGAAAAAAGCTCTAAAATTTTTTGAATATTGAAGCGACGGTTTGTTGAGAAAACCGCATCACTTATACGCCTGAAATTGAAAACGCCGCTGTTGAGCGGCGTTTTCAATGCCCGGAAGAAGTAACGTTCAAGGCCCAGGCGGGTTGGGGGTTCGAGAACTGCTTGGTTGGTAAGGCTTTGCCGGCAGCATTTGCAACCGACGAAAAAATATGGGCAGGAACGAGAGTGCTCCTTTTATCCGGTTAGTATTGCTTAATATACTCTTCCAGGCTTTCCGCATCGCAGCTGCGGCTTACCCAGAAGGCGGCGGACCAGATCATCAGCGCCGTGGCCTGGGTATCGTCCAGGCGGCGCAGTTTTGCCTCCAGGGCGGCTTTGCCCGCGCCGTGTTTGGTGTGGATCATGTCCATGTCGCAGGCGTCCATGACCCGCAAAATCAGATAGGACAGGCGGGTGTTTTCAGGCAGGACACGGACGTCGCGATGCGCTTCGACAATGGTCATGAGCTCCGCAGCGGAAAAAGTGGACTTGATGCTGTGGATGGCTCTGAAAAAAGTATCCACGGCCCAAGGCAGGATAAATTCCGCACCGGCGCTTTTGGTTCGGAAATAATCCTTAAGCCATTTTTCCTGATCGTTGGAAATACGTGCTGCAACTTGGGGCATGCGCTGGTCCTGAATACGCCTGTGCGGCTGGTGACGAAAGCGAAAGATAAAATCACGTTTTCGATAGAGGCCGCAGGCTTATGCTTTTACCAATGTTTCCGGTATCTCTTTGCTCAGCTGTTTTTGCTTGCAAATTAATCATAATAAGACACGTAAAAATAGCCTAGCCTGAAGCGTATAAAAATTCAAGCAAAAATCTAGAATTTTTATAAGCGTTTGATCCGTGTTGATTATTATGCATGACCTCAGGATTTTTCAGCAGACCGAAGTTTGATTCCGGGTGATTGCCAAGCCGTCGGGCAGGAGTTAATTTGAACGAAGTAAATGCCGGCTTGAGTTGCGTGAACAGGGAGTAAGCATGTATTTTTTTGTGTTTTTAGTGATCTATTTGGCGGCGGAAGGTTCAGCCCTGGTTTTTGTGGCCAATCACACCGGCTGGTTGGCGGCGCTTTTGCTCATATTTTTGGTGAGCATGGGCGGGGCGTATCTGGTGCGCCGCCAGGGCGCTCAGGCTTTGGTGCGCATACAGGGGGCTTTGGCCCGCAATGAGCCTCCCGATGCGGAATTGTTGGATGGCGCATTTATTTTCGCGGCCGGGCTGCTCTTGTTTTTGCCCGGTTTTTTGACCGACCTGGCGGGCATAGCGCTGCTTATTTCTCCGTTGCGCAAGATTGCGGCTCCCTGGCTGCTGGCGCATTTGAAAAACCGGGTGGAGCGCGGGCAGTACATTAAGACATACACGGTGTATGATTATGAGTGGCGCGGCCCGGAAGACGACAGCGACCGGCGGACCAAAGTCATTGATGTGGCTTCGCGCCAGGCGCCTGGGGCGCAGCCGGAAAATCAGTCCAAGCCGGATTCAGGCCTCATGGATAGGAATAAAGGACCTGAGTCATGACACCACTTTTTTCCCGGCTCGGCTAAAG
>CBDTYX010000222.1:0-3699 GCA_965364745.1 uncultured Desulfovibrionaceae bacterium
TGGATCTCCCTCAGCCCATGGACCGCCTGGTCTGCGGCGATGTGGGCTTCGGCAAGACCGAAGTCGCCCTGCGCGCCGCTTTCCGGGCCGCGGCCGGCAGCCGCCAGGTCATGCTGCTTTGCCCCACCACGGTGCTGGCCGAGCAACACTACAATACCTTCAAGTCGCGCCTGGCCGGATTCCCGGTCAATGTAGGCATGCTCTCACGCTTTGTGCCGCCTAAAACCCAAAAGGAAGTGCTGGCCGCCTCGGCCAGGGGCCAGGTTGATATCCTCATAGGCACGCACCGTCTGCTCTCGGGCGACGTGCACCTGCCTAATTTAAGCCTGCTTATTCTGGACGAAGAACAACGCTTCGGGGTGCGCCACAAAGACAAACTCAAGCAGCTGCGCCATAATCTGGACGTGCTTACCCTCACGGCCACGCCCATTCCGCGCACTCTGCAGTTGTCCATTTCCGGCATCCGCGAACTTTCGGTCATCGAAACCGCGCCGCCGGAACGCAAGCCCGTGGCCACAGCGCTCATCAACCAGGACAAGGCCGGATTGCGCTCCATTGTCATGCGCGAATTGGAGCGCGGCGGTCAGGTCTTCTGGGTGCACAATCGGGTGCAAGGCATTGAACGTGTGGTGGAATATGTGCGCGAGCTGGCGCCCGACGCGCGCATCGGCGTTGGGCACGGGCAAATGAATGAAAAAGCCCTGGAAGAAACCATGCACAAGTTCTGGCGCGGCGACATTGATATTCTGGTCTGCACCTCCATTATTGAATCGGGGCTTGATTTTCCTATGGCCAATACGCTTATTGTGGACCAGGCCCACATGTTCGGCCTGGGGCAGCTTTACCAGTTGCGCGGCCGGGTGGGCCGCTCCGAGCGCCAGGCCTACGCCGTATTTGTGGTCCGCGACGTGGACAATCTTTCAGACATCGCCCGCGAGCGTTTGCGCATCATTCTGGATATGGACTACCTGGGCGCCGGTTTTCAGGTGGCCATGGAAGACTTGCGTATTCGCGGCGCAGGGAATATCCTTGGCGAAGTGCAATCCGGACACATGGCTCGTTTGGGCCTGGATTTATATTTGGAAATGCTGGAAGAAGCCGTGGGCAAGCTCAAAGGCGAGCCAAGGCAAGAGGCGCTGGAAACCGAGCTGTCTATCGGTCTGCCGGCTTTTATTCCCGACACTTACATCAGCGATGCGGGCCAGCGTCTGAAATATTACAAAACCCTGGCTTCCACGCAGGATGAACGCGGCTTGCACGATGCGGAGCTTGAGCTGCGCGACCTTTACGGCCCGCTGCCGGCGGAATTGGAAAATTTCCTGGCCGTGCTGGCCTTAAAGCAGCTTTTAAGCAAATTGCAGGTTGCCAAGGCGGACGTGTTCGGCGAAAAGTTGAAGCTGACCTGGGCTGAAACCGCCACAGCCGTGGAACCGTCCCGGCTGGTCAACTGGCTTGGGGATATGAATAATGCCGGGGTTAGCGTGCGGCTGCTGCCCCCGGCCGGGTTGCAATATGAGCTTGAGCGCAGCTTGCCCGTACCGGAACGATTGCGCGGCGCGGCCCGGAATTTACGCAAATTGCTGGCGGATGTTTAAGAATAGAGCATTTCAGCATTGAAATTATGTATTAAGGAAAAATGCCCCGACGTTGCATCGCAAAGCTGCGCAACGCTCGTGAGATTGCTGCAGGGCGGCTTTGCCGGCCGTTAAGCGGCAATCTCAAAACAAAAATACGCGTACACCATTATGATAGCGCCACGACTCCATAACTTTCTGCGCCTAGGATTATGCATGGCCATAATCTGCGCTGTTGCCCCGCTTGTTGCCTGTAATGACGCTGAAACCCCGCCCAAAGGCGAATACGGCACAGTAGCCTCTGTAAACGGGCGCGGCATTTCCCTGCAACACCTGCAAGCCAAGCACGACTTCAATCACTTGAGCTGGTCGGCCTCGGCCATGCCCTCGGCGGATGAGCTGCAACGCCAGTACGGCGTCGCCCTCACCGAACTCATTATTGCCGAACTTATGGAGCAGGAGCTCGAAAAACGCGACCTGGCCGTAAGCGCGGAAGAGCTCAAAGCCGCCGAAGATGAAGTGCGGGCCGATTACCCGGATGGCGAATTTGAGCGCGCCCTGGTGGAAGACTATATTGATATTGAAATCTGGCGGGCCTTTTTGCGCCACCGCCTGTCCATGCTCAAATTTGTAAATACGGTGCTGCGCCCGGAAATCACCATCTCGCCGGCTGACATGGAAGCCTATTATCAGGCGCACATCGCCGAATTCACCCTGCCGGAACGCCAACATTTCATTGTGGTGGACTGCGAAGCCAAAGCCACGGCGGAAAAATTGCGCAAAGCCTATATGCAGACCAAAAGCCAACCCTTGCCCACGGAAGATGATGTCATTAACGTGCGCGAAATCACCGCTAACCGGGAAAGGCTGCCCCAACCCTGGGTAGATGCGCTCAAAGGTCTGAAGAGCAGAGAAGCTTCAGAGATCAAATTCAATGAACAACGTTACCAGTTTCTCATTTTTCTGGAAACCTTGCCCGAGCAAATCCTGGATCCGGCCGCGGTTTACAGCCGCGTTGAAGCCGGGCTTATCGAAAGCCGCATGGAATCGGCCTTTAACCATTGGCTGGGTCAGAAGCTGCGAGAAGCGGACATTCGCGTCTCCCGCCCTTTGCTGGAAGCCTGGAACAAACCCCGCGGCAGCCGGGAAATTTTGCCTGAAGATTTAGGCTCCCAGGTTTTCGGCAATATCACGGAACCCGCGCCTGACAATTATTTGGACTCGGATGATGAAGATGCCCTGGACACGACCGCTGACTTGCCAAAGACGGGACGTAAACAATAACCACTTGTTTTTTTAGTTGATTTGCAAATTCTTCCGTAAAACAAGAAAACTGTAATTACGGTTGCAACAAATTTAAAAACTCTTTAAAATAATTAACTGTGGCTAAAAATTGCCGCAAAAAATTAATTTCCCGCACAGGAACTCGGCAATTTTATCGAAATCCAGAGTTTAACTGCGACTTTTGTCGTATTATAACATTTTTTTTCGGGAGAATACTACCTTGCGCCTTTCAGCCAATTTAATTTTTATTATACTGTGTCTTTGTCTGGCCGCCCCCGCCGCCGAGGCGCAGGAAATCACCCTGAACAGAGTGGTGGCGGTGGTCAACGGCGACCCCATCACTTTGCATGAAGTGGAGCTGCAATCTTTGCCGGAATTCGCCAGGAGCAGGATCAACCCGAACGAACCGGCCAACAAAGAAAAGGTGGACGAAATTCTCAAAGCCACCCTCAACGACATGGTCATCGACAAGCTTATCGCCCAAGATGCCGAACGTCTGGGCATCAAGGCCACAGATGAGGATGTGGATGCCGAGATCTCCAGCATCATGAAGCGCAACAACCTTAAAAGTCAGGCTGAGCTTGAGCGCGCTCTGGCATCCCAAGGGCTTGATTTTCAAGCCTTCAAGCAGAGATTGCGCAATAATATCACCAACTCCCGGCTGACCAATCAGATGGTGGCCCGCCAGATCCTTATTCCGCAAAGCGAAATTGAAAAATATTACGCGGAACACAAGGAAGAGTTTGTGGACCGGGAAATGGACCTGCAAATTCTGGTCTTTAACCCGGGCATAAAGCCGGGCGACATCCCCAAGATAGCCAAGGCGATTAAAGACGGAAAA
>CBDTYX010000223.1:0-3681 GCA_965364745.1 uncultured Desulfovibrionaceae bacterium
GAACTGCTTTAAATGAAAAATCGCTGTAGACTATTTCAAGAGTAAAATGCTCTAGTTTGAACCCGAGGCGTTTTTAGCGCGAACCACTATAACATTGGGCAAGGGCACAGTTCCCGAGTCGTCCTGCAGAAATTCCGCATAGCGCCCTCGCCAGGTCCGCGTCAACTTGGGAGTCCGAATGTGCAACGCCGCCGGGCGCCCGCCTTCAACATACATAAGCCGCGTAAGCTTTATAGGCAGGCCGGACAGAAGCCGCACAAGCTCCGGCACGGAAATCATGCCCGGCGTGTGGATGAAGTAAATATACCCGGCTTCATCTTCGCCCAAAGCAGCGATGCTGTGACGCTTATCACCTGAACCCCAAAGCAGTTTGCCGTTGCTGTCAATAATGCGGAAATTCTGGGCCACGGCGTCGTATAAAGGCAACAAATCCTGCCAGTCATCAGCCTCGCGGTCTAAGATAGCGGCCGGCGGATGCGGCCCGGCCCCCGCCCCTGCGGCATCTTTTAGCCCGGATACAAAAAACGCGCCGAAGCGGCCGGCGATATTGCCGTTGTTTACAAAATCGCCGTGGCGCATATACCCGGTGCTGGTGTTGGCGTTACCCAAATACATGCTGGCGTTGATCACCGCCAAAAGATCGTAACTTTCCGCCCAGGCTTCAGGCGTAAGCGGCTCAATGCCCAATTCCGAACTCATCAATAAGTCCAGAGTCACCGTTTCCGGGTCCACACGCAGGATGACCAAGTCTTCACGGCTACCCAACTCAGTATTAAATGGAATGACAGCCAGTTCCAGGCCAGGCTCCAAAATTTCGCGGGAATCGGCCCAAGGCTCTGCATGCAGGCTTACGCCTGGCGAAAGCAGATAAAATGCGAAAAAAGCCGCAACGCAAATGCGGCGTGCTGAAAGTAAAAGAGAATATCTGCCCAAGGCGTTGCTGCGATTCACATTTAAATGTTTAACTTAAAAAAACGCGGAGCGCAAACCAGTCACGGCAACCGCCCGGTTCAGGCAGGGATGAGGCTCTAAGATTTGACGTAAATGCTGGATTGGGGTTATACTAAAGAAATACACCCGCTCGGCCGAACTCATAAAAAATATTATGGGGTCGATTCTTTAATTTCTGCACTTTGGGGAGAACAAGGACTCAATGAAAATACGCGAACTTATCAGCAGCCGCCGCGCGCCTTTTTGGTCTCTGGAATTTTTTCCACCCAAGGAGCGGGAAAACTGGCCCAAATTTTTTTCCACAGTTGAACGCCTCAAAGCCTTGAATCCCCTGTTCGCTTCCGTTACTTACGGCGCGGGCGGCAGCACCCAGGACGCCACCCTGGATATCGCCCAGCACATCAAAAATGTGTTGGGCATTGAGCCCTTGGTGCATCTGACTTGCATGGGCGCAACGCGACAAAGCCTTTCCGCCTACCTGCGCAAGCTCACCGACGCGGGCCTTGAAAATATTCTGGCTCTGCGCGGCGATCCGCCTAAAGATTCCGGCGGCGATCCCCCGCTTTCAGACTTCAAATACGCCTCTGACCTGGTGCGTTTTGTGCGCGAAAATTTCCCTACCTGCGTCATTGCCGTGGCCGGGTACCCTTCCGCCCATGCGGAATCTTCCTCTTTTCAGATGGACCTGGAATACACCAAGCTGAAAATTCGCTCCGGCGTTGATCTGCTCATCACCCAGCTCTTTTTTGATGTGCGGGAGTATTTTGAATTTGTGGACCGCCTGCGCGGCATGGGCGTGCAAATCCCCCTGCTGCCCGGCATACTGCCCATTCAAAGCATGTCGTCTTTGCGACGTATTTTGAGTCTGTGTGACGCCAAAATTCCCGGTAAATTATACCTGGCGCTGGAAGAAGCGGAAAAGAAGGGCGGTGAAGAAGCCCTGCGCGAAGTGGGCATTAACTTTGCCGTGGACCAGATCTGCCGCCTTCTGGATGAAGGCGCGCCGGGCATCCATTTGTATACCATGAACCGGGCCAGTATGTGCCTGCGCATAGCCGAAGACGTAAAAGCCAGAGGCTATAAGCTGTAAAACATTATTCAGGACGCTTTATAAAACCGGGAAACGGCCGGGTTGCTGCCGCCGGATGAACCTCACGGCCCAAGGATTGTCTTCATGTCTTCGCTTACTTTCGATGAGTCAAGGGTGCGCAAAATCCTGGTTTGCCAGTTGCGTCAGATCGGCGACGTCATCTTGACCACTCCGGCCTTGGAACTGCTTAAGCGCCGCTTTCCCGACGCCAAAATTCATGTGCTCACGGAAAAGAAATGCCTGCCCGTATTGGAACATAATCCGCATATTGAACGTATTTGGCCCATAGACAAAAAAGCCCTGCCCAACCTTTGGACTGAACTTGGCTATTATCGCCAAATCGCCCGCGAAGGCTTTGATCTGGTCGTGGATTTTCAACAATTGCCCCGCTGCCGCTGGGTGGTGGCGTTTTCGCGCGCCCCTTACCGCCTGTCCTACCCGCCGTCCTGGTATAAACGGCCGCTGTACAACATCCGCTACCAGCCGCCCAAAGCTTATGCCGCTCAGCAAAAAGCCAACTTGCTCAACCCTTTGGGCATCACCTGGCAAGGCGAAACGCCGAAAATTTTTCTCACCGATGAAGAATGCCGAAACGCGACGGCCATGCTGAAAGAAGCCGGCCTGGGTCCCCGGGGACGCCTGGTTACTGTTGACCCCACCCATATCCGGGCCACACGCTGTTGGCCGGCGGAACACTTCGCCAAACTCCTGGATCTTATCGCCGAACACGACGGGTCCATGCGCTTCCTGCTCCTGTACGGACCGGGCGAAGAAGAAGTCGCTTCCGCGGTTGCGGATAAAATGGCACGCCGAGATAATTTATTAAACATAGGCCGGATGCTGACCTTGCGTGAAATGTTCGCCGTGCAGTCAAAGGCCTGCCTGCATGTGGGCAATTGCTCGGCGCCGCGCCACAGCGCCGTGGCCGTGGGCACGCCCACGTTAACCATACTCGGCGCCACCTCCCGCAACTGGACCTTCCCATCCCTGGCGCACCAGGACGTAGCCCTGGGGCTTTCTTGCCAACCTTGCAACAAGCACGATTGTCCCATCGGCATTAAATGTTTGTGTGAACTTGCGCCGGAAACCGTATTTATCACCCTGCGCGATATGCTGCCCCCGCCGATCATGCCTCTGGAGGCTTAAAAACTATGTTGAATGAATATTTTAAGGCTCTGCAGGAGAGAGGCCAGGGCGTCAACCCCCTGTTCGCGCACCTCGGCGCGACCTTGGACTCAGTAAGCCGGGAAGAAGTGCGCCTGTGCCTGCCGGTAAGCAAATACCTCCTGCAGGGCGCCGGAGTGGTGGCCGGGGGCATACTCGCCACCATGGCCGATGAAGCCATGGCTCACGTGGTGATGGCCAACCTCAAAGCCGGAGCCAAAACCGCCACCATTGAAATGAACATGCGCTACCTGCGCTCGGCCCGTGAAGGCACCCTCTTTGCCGTAGGCCGCATCGCCCGCCAGGGCCGCACCATCATCACCACAGAAAGCGAAGTGCTGGACCAGGACAACAACCTGCTGGCCCTGGCCGGCGCCTCGTTTATGGTTATGTAAGTACTTTTCGCGTGAGCACGCCGGAGAGGGGGAACCAAAAGGAGCACTGCCCCTTTAGGTTCCCCCTCTCCGGACCTCTCC
>CBDTYX010000224.1:0-3677 GCA_965364745.1 uncultured Desulfovibrionaceae bacterium
TCGCTATTTAATTGTCAAAGAACTTAAAAAACGCCTGTCTCACAGGCGGAAAGATTTATTTACTCTCTCTCGACGCATCGGTCAAGATCTTTTTTGCGGCCCCTTAAAAAAACTTCAGTCCCGAAAGACCCGGTCTCAAAGGCCCCTCGCCGATTCCGGCCAGGCAATCAATCACCAACGCGAGGGGGAAAATACCCCTTGCCGCAAAAATGTCAACACCTATCCGGATTATTTTTTATTTATTTTATAACTACTTAATTTTGCTGGATAAAAAAATAAAAGTTAAAAACTTCAAGACAATGCAGCGAATTATGAATATAGGCAACTTCAAAATTTACGATTATATTAAAAGAGCTATTTGCGTTTTTCGGCCGTGATGCGTCTGCCCCCGCGGTCTTGCGTGCCCGCGCCGACTTGAAGAACTATGCCGGACGTCTGAGTTTAGTTTGTTTCCCGGCTTTGTTTTTGGAGATTTTATGCATAAAGGCAATTGGGAAAGCTCATTAAAAGCTTTGGAAGAAGCCCTTAATTACACATTCAAAGACCTTGGGCTCCTGAAGGTTGCGCTCACGCACAGTTCCTTTGTGAATGAGAATACCGGCGATTTGGAGCACAACGAGCGTCTGGAGTTTTTGGGAGACGCTGTTTTGGAGTTATGCGTTTCCCAGGAGCTGTTTCGCCGCTTTAACCAGGAACGCGAAGGCAAGCTGACAAAAATGCGCGCCCAAATGGTAAGTCGGGCCGCGCTTGAAGCCAGGGCCCGCGAATTGAAATTGGAGCAATACATCCGCCTGGGGCACGGCGAAGAAGAGCAAGGCGGGCGATCCCGCGCTTCCATCCTGGCCGACGCCTTTGAGGCGACGCTTGGGGCAGTGTTTCTGGACGGCGGTTATGAGGCGGCCCACTCTTTTGTAGCCAGCCGCATGGATCACCTTTGGGACAAAGTCGACCGCAGTGACTACGACAAGGATTACAAAAGCCTTCTGCAGGAACTGACCCAGCAGAGGTTCAAGGAACTGCCCGTATATAGTCTGATAGGCAGTTACGGCCCGGAACACGCCAAAATTTTCGAGGTAAGTCTCACCCTTCCCACGAAAGACACCGTCATAGCTACAGGCAAAAGCCTGAAACGAGCGGAGCAGGCAGCGGCAGGTCTTGCCTTTGAACTTTTGACCGAACAGGATGACTAAGATTCATCCCTTTTCGGAACCAGGCGGGTTATATACGGGAGGGGGCGAGGCCCCCTCCCTTAAAAACCTGTCTCTGGTCGTGCCAAGTACAATATCCTTATGCTGCCGGAGCTAATCTAAATTCTGAATTAGCCCTGAATGAGCTGCAGAGCCATCTTGGGCAGGGAGTTAGCCTGCGCCAGCATGGCCACAGCCGCTTGCGTAAGCACTTGGTTACGCACAAATTCCGTCATTTCAGAAGCGACGTCCACGTCGGATATGCGGGACTCGCCAGCCTGAGTGTTTTCAGCCTGGATCTGCAGGGCGCTGATGGTGTTTTCCAGACGGTTCTGGATGGCGCCCAGGGCAGCTCTGATCTTGTCCTTAGAAATAATCGCCTGGTTAATGGCGTTTAAGGCCGCCTGAGCCGCGGACTGGGTCGACACCGCAAAGCCGGCGCGGCCCATGGCGGTCTGGTTGCCCAGGCCCAGGGCGGACGCGGTAGCGCAGCCGATCTGGAAGTAGTAATAGTCTTCCGCACAGTCGTTGCCGGTGCCAAAGTGGATTTTGATCTTACCCTTGGACTGCAGACCGGATCCGTCGTGGAAGTTGGCCGAAAGGTTGCCGTTGAGCAGATAAACTCCGTTATACTTGGTGGAGTTGGCGATACGGGTAATTTCCGAGGCCATGGCCTGATATTCGGATTCGATCATCAGACGCTGGTCGGAGTTGTAAGTACCGGTAGCGGCCTGTTCGGCAAGTTCCTTCATGCGGATAAGTTTTTCGTCAATGACGCCCAATGCGCCGTCAGCGGTCTGAATCAACGAAATTGCGTCGTTGGCGTTACGCACGCCCTGATTAAGAGTCGCAATCTCGGCCCGCATCAATTCGCGGATCGCCAGACCGGCGGCGTCGTCCGCCGCGGTTCCTACACGCAAACCGGAAGACAGCCTGCGGGTGGAGGTAGCCAGCCGCGAATAGGAGTCGTTCAGGTTTCTTGTGACGTTCATCGCCATCAAGTTATGGTTAATGACCAAAGACATAATTGTAACCTCCTGCGAAAGTTATACGCCAAGACCGTAGCAATCGCGGTGCCAATTATAAAAATAACTAATAAAAACAATATATTATTTGAGCAGTGCTTTGGTGGTTTAGGGACACAGGCAATTATTTCCCGCCCGCCTGTCAAGGGTTCGACCCTGGAGGCCGGCAGTTTATACCGCCTGTGGAGCATGGAATATAAGACGGATTTGAAAAATCCGGTCAGACTCTGAAGCCGCGCAGGTAAATAATATTTCTCAGCAATACCGCAGCTTGGGGCAACATCCGCTTAAGGCGCACCGTGCGCAGTCGTGCGCATAGGGATAATAGGTAAGGATGGAGTAAACGCGGCCTATGCCGGTCGCAGAGGATAAAAACTTATTTTTCGCACCTTTGCCGAGCTCGCTTTCGGAAACGAACTCTCGCAACAAGTTTGTTTCCGCGCGGGTTAACCTGGGCAGCGGCGCGCAACCGGACAGACCGATTTTGGGCAGAGCCAGAGCCGCAGCCTCGCGGCACAGTTGTTGCGCCAGATTGTGTAAAAGATGCCCTTGGGCGGGGCTGCGTTGCCAGACCTCGGCAATATACTGCTCCACAGCTTCGGGCAGGTAAACCAGAAGCAGCCCCTGCTCATCCCTTTGCCCCCCCTCGCCCGCTGTAAAGTTCAGATGCAGACACACCAGCTCCTTTGTCCACTCTTCAAGACAAACGTGCAGTTCCCGCATTTCTTCGGCGGCAGGCAGCGGCGTTTTATGCTCACGTAAAAAATCGGGCAACCGTAGAACGGGTTGCAAATTCAGGCTTTCCGCCCACATTGCCTCCTGCTGCTTTGACAACATATATTTCCTCAAGTCATAACGAACTTAAAAATAAACAATACTTCCCCGCGCGGCGGAAAAACCTCGCCCCGCCGCCGATGCCCAAATCTGGAAAGGGCTCGACTTACCGCCGCATCTGGATTAAGATATATAATGTGAAGAGGTTAGTAAATTATGTCCGCCGCTAATGATTGGTCCCTTATTTTGCCGACGCCGTGGCCGGGAACATTGTTTCCGGAGCGCAAAACCGGCGATTGTCCGACCAGCATCTGGAAGGACTGGTTTTTTGCGGGCAATAACGTTCCGGCGACTCCCAACGCGGACAGCCTGATGACGCGGACTGAAATCGTCACCCGCGCCGTGGACAAAAGAGCCGAAGCCGATCACGCCTCTTCAGCCTTTGATCGCATGCATCTCGGGCAACACGACAACGGGCAGCCCAGAACCATCCGCCCGCAAAACACGCCTTGGGTCGAAATCAGAGGCCGCCTTTTACAAGAAGAAGTCTGAGGCGAGCCTACTCCAGATTTTGCTTCTTTCGCACGCCGCGGATTGCGGCATTTTTTATACACAGCCTTAGCAAGGAGATTATCCATGAATGATGATTACTCAGGCCCGATCCGGATACGCTATAAATATAAAGAAGATG
>CBDTYX010000225.1:0-3665 GCA_965364745.1 uncultured Desulfovibrionaceae bacterium
TTTTCCCGCCCCGGCGCGTTAAAATCAACGATAGTCGTCGTTCAGCACTTCTTCTTCCAGGGCCTCGGCACGCTTCATGAGCTGCTCAAGTTGGATGTCGGCGCCGATCACGCCGGTGATGTCGTCATTCCCGTTGGTTACGGCCATGGACACGGTAAGCACCAACTTGCCGGTGAACAGGGACTGGTAAATGTCGGAGATGTGCAGACCGCCGTCGCGCATGGGTTGTTTGAACCAGGAGCGCTCGGAAAAGTCGAAGCCCAGAGGGAGCCTGTTGTAATTCTCGGTATAGGCCGGGTCGGTAATGGCCGAATTGAGGAGCTTGCCCTTGTCGTCAGTGAGGTAGACATACTGAATAAACGGATACTGCTCCACAAAATTCTGCAGGCGGCGGGTGTTTTCCGGGTCAGCCCCGGCGCCGGGCGCCACGTCGCAGTCTTTGGCCAGGCGGGAAACAAGATGAGCGGAAAGCTCGCCGGCCAGCTTTTTCATCTGGTCGAATTCAGAGACCAGCATTTCCGGCATGTAGCGCTGAACCATGGCCATGAGCTCCTTGTCGGAAACCGAGGTATTGCGCCCCTGTTCGTAAAGCTGCATGACCCGCTCGTAAATTTTGCCTACGCCAGGGTGCCTTTTGGACACCTGCATATTGGGCGGCAGGTTAAGATACTGGTTGATCCAATAAGCGATGCCCGCCCGGCCGGACTTGTCGGTAATGATGATGGGCACGCTGCGGCCGAGCAAGTTGGCGGTGTCGAAGATGTTGTAAATCTCCTCGTTCTTGATCAGGCCGTCGGCATGGATGCCCGCGCTGGTGGCGTTGAAGCTTTTGCCCACAAAGGGATAGTTGTTGGGAATGCGGTATTCCAGTTCTTTTTCAAAATAATCGGCGATTTCAGCGATAACCGCCGTGTCCGCCGCGTCGTCGTTGCCGGTGATGGAGATATAATCGATAACCAGAGCTTCAATGGGGGTATTGCCCGTGCGTTCGCCAAATCCGAACAGCGTGCCGTTGATTCCGGAGCAGCCGTTAAGCCAGGCGGTGACGCCGTTAACCAGGGTTTTATGAAAGTCGTTGTGTCCGTGCCATTCCAGCCACTTGCCGGGCACGCCGCACTCGTGGGTAAAGAACTGCACCAGCCGGCTGACCGAGCGGGGGAGCGTGGCTCCGGGGAAGGGCACGCCGTAGCCCATGGTGTCGCACAAACGAATTTTGACCGGCATATCGGCCTGTTCGGCCAGGTCCATGAGTTTGGCGGCCAAGGGCAGGCAAAAGCCTTCAATATCGGCGCGGGTGACGTCCTCAAAGTGGCAGCGCGGAGAAATGCCCCATTCCAGAGCCTTTTCGGCCAGGGCCACGTAATGATCCAGGGCTTTTTTGCGGTCCCAGCCGAGCTTTAAATAAATATGATAGTCGGACACGGAAGTGAGCATGCCCACTTCCCTAAACTCCATGTCGCGGGCCAGTTTGAGGTCATTGAGATTGGCCCTGATCCAGCCGGTGATGCGGGGGTATTTATGGCCTTTGGCCCGGCACAGCTCAATGGCGGCGCGGTCTTTTTCCGTGTACATGAAAAATTCGCAGGCGTGGATGAGCCCGCTTTTGCCGCCCAGGCGGTAAAGCATCTCGTAGATGGTTGCAATCTGTTTGGGCGTATACGGGGGCCTGGCCTGTTGCCCGTCCCGGAAGGTGGTGTCGGTAATAAACATGGGGTCAGCCGGTTCCGGGGAAAGATACATATTGTCGAATTCCACACGGCTGATTTGAGTATATGGAAAAACGCGGCGGTGCAGTTCAGGTTCTTCCCTGTTCTGCAAAACCGCGTCCCGCGAAGACTTGTGCGCTTTAAGCAATTTCATGACAGCTCCTTGTAAGCAACCTCCGACGCGGGCGTGCTCCCCGGCCGCAGGCCATCCTGTTTTACAGGTATATAGATGGCTGAAAACTATACACCAAAAAAATAAAGTATGCAAAAAACAGCAACGCCCTGAACCGGCGGTCGGTTCAAGGGCGTTGCTCATGCAGTGTGGAGGCTTGGCTCAATTTAAGCAAGTAAACTTTTTAACTTGTCCATGCTGGCTGAGGCGTCGCCCTCCAGGAAGATGACGTCGGGCCGGTCATAAAGCGGGTTGGGCACCCCGGCGTAGCCGGGTTTGCGGTCAAAGTTGCAGATGATGATGCGCCGGGCTTCAGCCACATTGAGGATGGGCATGCCGTAAATGGGCGTGCCTTCCGCCGTGTTGGCCGCCGGGTTGATCACGTCGCTGGCCCCGATGACAACGGCCAGGTCGCTGTCTTTAAACAGCGGGTTGGCCGCGTCCATTTCCAAAAGCCGGTCGTAGTCGACGTCAGCCTCGGCCAGGAGCACATTCATATGCCCGGGCATGCGCCCGGCCACCGGATGGATGGCAAAGTCCACTTCGGCGCCGTTTTTTTCCAAAAGATCAGCCAGGGCCTTTACCCCGTGCTGGGCCTGGGACAAAGCCATACCGTAGCCGGGCACAATGAGCACGCGACGGGCTTCTTTGAGCAACGCGGCAATGGCCTCGTCAGTGGCTTCCGCCGGGCCTGCCGTAGGGCTTTCCGCGGCCGGGGCAGCGGCTTGCGCTTCTTCCGCCTTGCCTTTGACCACGGAAGTCTTGCCCAGCAATATGTCCATAAGTTTACGATTCATGGCTTTGCACATGATTTGAGTAAGGATGAGGCCGGCTGTGCCCACAATGCCGCCCACGGCCACCAGCAGCGGCGAGGCGATGGCCATGCCCGCCGCGCCTTCGGCCACGCCGCTCAAGGAGTTAAGCAGCGAGATGGTGATGGGCATATCCGCCCCGCCCACACGCACGCTGAACAAAACCCCGAAGCCTAAAGCGCCGACAAGGGTGAGCAGCAAAGGCAAAAGCGGCGTGGGCGCGCCTGCGGCGCAAATGACCAGCAGCATGACGCCCAGGAAGCCTAAAAGCACGGCCGTATAAAAAGAGTGGCGCGCCAGGATGACGGGCTTCTGGGGCAGAACCTGATGCAGTTTGCCGGCGGCCACAAAACTGCCGGTGGCGGTCAGCCCGCCCACGATCAGCGCTATGGCCGCGGTGACCCGGGTGAAGAAATCGGTCTCCCGGCCGTCGGAAAGCACAAGCAGGGCCACGATGACCGCGGCTGTGCTGCCGAGGCCGTGTAAGAAAGCCACCATTTGCGGCATTTGAATCATTTTTACTTTGGTGGCCAGAATGAGGCCCAGGCAGGCGCCCACGGCCATGGACGCCCAGATGAGCGGCAGGCTGAGCGCGCCGGTTTTGAACAGAACCATAATAATGGCCCCGGCCATGGCCGCCGAGCCCAGGCGGTTGCCGCGCACGGCCGTCGCCGGTTTGTTCATGAAGTGCAAATCCAGCAAGGTGAGCGCGGCCAAAACCACAGCGACGGTGGAGTATACAGCGGCGCTCATGATTTTTCCTCGCTGCGGTCTTTGTTGTTGAACATTTTCAGCATGCGCCCGGTCACGGCAAACCCGCCGACCAGGTTGACCATGGCCAGGATGATGGCCAGGCAGGCCAAGAGGGCCCCCCCCGTGGACGGAGCCGCGGCGGCGGTGGTTATGGCCCCGAGGATGATCACCCCGGACAGGGCGTTCATGCCGGACATAAGCGGAGTATGCAGCAAACTGGGC
>CBDTYX010000226.1:0-3658 GCA_965364745.1 uncultured Desulfovibrionaceae bacterium
TCATCCTTTCAAGCAGGCCGATTCCTCCACCACCCGCAAATTCGGCGGCACGGGCCTGGGCCTGTCCATCAGCAAAAAGCTGGTGGAGCTTATGAACGGCCATATCAGCGCTGTAAGCGAGCCGGGCAAAGGCTCCACGTTCAGCTTTGTCGTTCGTCTCGGCCCGGCCGAAGACGCGGACCTTTCCCCTGCGCCTGACTTTTCCGAGGCAAGCGTTATCGTGTTTGATCCCCACGCCGCCACGCGTGAGGCCTTACGCCTGAGTCTCGAAAAGTGGGGCGCCGCGGTAATTGAAGCGCAGTCTTTGGCCGAGGCCAAGTCCGCCGCTCTGGCTCTGGAAGATCCCGCCCGGGCGCTGGTTTTGGCCAATCACGAAACTTCGGGCCTTGGGGCCGCGAAGCTCGCCGACGTTTTGGCCGAGGCCCTGCGATTCAAGGGCAAAGTGGCGCTTTTGTCGGGCATGGCCACGGCCATTGCCCAGGAAGACGTGCTGGAACAGCAGAAAGTTCTGGGCATTTTAGCCAAGCCGGTTAAAGAGGAGTCTTTGCTGCAAATTATGCAAGCCGCTTTCGGCGGCGCGCTTTTTGGGCAGGCCGTGACTCCGAAGGCCGCGTCAGGCGCGCCTGCGTGCAAGCTCAATATTCTTTTGGCCGAAGATGTTGAAATTAACCAAATGGTGGCTGTGGAACTGATTACCGGCATGGGGCACCATGTGGATGTGGTCGATAACGGGCGTCTGGCTGTGGAGGCTTTGGCCTGTCGTGATTACGATTTGGTGCTTATGGACTGCCAAATGCCGGAAATGGACGGCTACACCGCCACCCGCATCATCCGCGCCCCGGATTCCGCCGTGCGTGATCACAGCATCCCGATTATCGCCATGACCGCCCACGCCATGAGCGGCGACCGCGACAAATGCTTTGCCTCGGGCATGGATGATTACCTGGCCAAGCCCGTGCAGGTGGACGATCTTGATGCCGTACTAGCCAAATGGGCCGCCATTGTGCGCGGCAGAACGGCTGGTTGAGGTCGGAGGCCGCGTCTATGTGTAGCGTTTACGGCGTTTTCTCAGTTGGACGTGGCGGGAGTAATTGCAATTATGGGTTGGGCGTATCTGCTCATTGCCATTGCCGCTGAAGTTTTTTCCACCTCCGCGCTCAAGGCGGCCGACGGGTTCACTCGTCTCTGGCCCACCATCGGCGTCATTTTCGGCTACGGGCTTTCCCTGTACTTTCTTTCCCTGGCGCTGCGCAGCATTCCGGTGGGCATCGCTTATGCGCTGTGGTCGGGTATCGGCATTGTCTGCATCGCCTGTATCGGCTACTTCGCCTACGGCCAACGCCTGGACGCGGCGGCGCTTACGGGCCTCGCCCTGATTCTGGGCGGGATTCTGGTCATCAATTTACTTTCGAAATCCGCAGGCTATTGACGGCGGAAACGGCCTCGGGTTTACCCCCCTCGGTGCTTGCCGGGCGGCGTATTTTTCCTCATTCCTCTGGATCAATTCTTGCATTAATTTGCTGGACGGCAGGACCAGGTCTTTGGGCCGATCCTTTCATCCGGCCGCGGGAGAGCGGCCGGCCTAGACATTAGAGCGTTTTTACAGGAGTATTCCATGAACACGATTCAAGGCATTATGGAGCAGATCAAAATCGGACAGGATCAAATTTCCGGTCTTAACGGGCAGCTTCCGGCCCAGGACGTCCGCCCGGGCGCCGCGCCCGCGCCTGCCGCCGCGCCGGCTCAGACCGACAGCCGGAGCATCGCCTTTAACCCGGCTCAGATGAGCTCCACCGATTTGGAAAACGCCCACAAGCCCCTTGACCCGGAGCGCGTGGCCCGTTTGCTGGGACTTCTGGATTAAACTTTTCGCTTAGATCTTAAAAAGATCCGGCAGCCGCGTCGCCTTTATGGGGGAGATAAGGGCGGCGCTGTTGCCGGAGGGTTGTTTTTCGCCCGGCGTCGGAACAAGTTTGTTTCGCGGCCGGGCGTTTTTTGTTTTGGCGGCCGGGCCTGGCTCTCTGATAGGGGCATTTGCTTGCGGCCGTGCCTAAGCATGGTTATAGGCAGGGTATGGTAGCTGTCTTGAAAAAAATTTTAAAGGTTTCGGCTGCGCTTCTGGCCGCGGCCGGGCTCGGCTATGGCGCGGCCACCCTGGCGTTGGGCTTTTGGGGGCACGCGGCGCGTCCTTTGCCCCAGGCTTGCCTGGAGGCCGCTCCCGGCGCGGCCGGCGACATCGGTCTTTTGCCTGTCGCGGCCACGCGGCTCCCTGTGCCGGATCCGGATGCGGATCTGGAATCTCCCTGTCCGCTGATCACCATTGCCGTGCTCAGCAACGGGGCGCACACCGATTTTCTGTTGCCGGCCGCCGTCCCTCTGCCGACGAAGGGCGCTTGCGCATTGAACGGCACAGCCGCAAGCAAGGGAGGGGCGAAGGCAATTGCGCCCCAGCTTCTCTGGGGCGATATTTTTCCCGTGCCGGCGGAGCTTAAGTTTTACGGCGCAAGCCTGTACATTTACATCGGCTGGGGTGAGCGCGATTTTTACTTAAATACGCCCACCTGGCGGGATGTGCGCCCGGGGCCGCTTTTGCGCGCGGCCGTCGGCGGTCCGGCCGCCCTGCACGTGGAATACGGCCCCGCCCCCGATCTGGCCGGCCTTGAGCCCGATTACGCTATCCTGCGCCTGACCCCGGCCGAATACGCAGATCTGGCCCGGTTTATTCTCAGCTATACGCAGTCGGGGCCGGACGGCCGAGCCTTGCGCATCAACGCGCCCGGCTACGGCCCCTACGACGCCTTTTATGAGGCGGGCGGGTCTTTTTCCCTGTTCAACACCTGCAACACCTGGACGGCGCACGCTCTTGCCGCCGCCGGGCAGGCCGTCCCGCGCTGGACCAATCTCGCCTGGTTCGTGCTGTATCATTTGCGGGAAGGGGCGCGGCTTGCGCCTTGACCCGGAATATCCCCGGACGCTGTCTTTTGTGAAAAGTTCGGGATACGCCGCATAAGTATCGCGCCGGGATACGGTAACGGGATACAGCGCCTGCATCTGCTAGTGACGCGGGCCATTTTGCAGGGAGAGGGGTTAGGACAAGCGCTGCTCAAGGCGCAAAAGCATCCGGGCGCTGGTTTTGCCCCTGTATGTGCTCAAGCCATGTGCCCAAAGAAAAAAGGACTTACGGAAAACCCCATAAGTCCTTGATTTTATTGGTGGAGACGATGAGGATTGAACTCACGACCTCAGCATTGCGAACGCTGCGCTCTCCCAGTTGAGCTACGTCCCCGTAAAAAAAATAAATATACCGGCGCACGCCAAAAGGCAAATGGTTTTTTGTCAATCCGGCAGCGCGCTCCGATATCGTCGCGACGGGGGGGCTTTAGGGTAAAGCTGCCTGCGGTTTTTCTGAGCTGCCTGTGAAGTTGATTGCGCCCGGGGGCTGTCGGCAGTCCGCAGTTTTCTGTTGCGGGGAGAATCCATGCCTTTGATCGGAAGGGGGTGGGCTTAAAACCGGATCATCCGATCAAATCTCGCTGATTAGCGGGAGGCTGGAGCGGAACAAGAAAAAGCGGCGAGGCTCGCTTCCGTGAAACAGGGCGCGTAGTGACCTTTGGCCGGGCAAAGAAAAAAACGGGGGCGGGGTGTTGGTCCCGCCCCC
>CBDTYX010000227.1:0-3655 GCA_965364745.1 uncultured Desulfovibrionaceae bacterium
CTGGCTTTTGGGGCCGGCGACGCGGTCATCGGCATCAACCCCGTGTCCGATACTGTCGAGAGCGCCAAGCAAATTTTGGACGCCACTTGGGAGATCATCACCCGGTTGGAGATTCCAACCCAAAACTGCGTGCTGGCCCACATAACCACCCAGATGGAAGCCATCCGGCGCGGGGCCAACGCCAGCATGATTTTCCAGAGCATCTCCGGCAGCGAGAAAGGCATGGCCGAATTCGGCATCAGCGTGTCTATGTTGGATGAAGCCTTGGATCTGGGGCGGCATTACTGCCGGTCCGTGGGCGACAATGTCATGTATTTTGAAACCGGCCAGGGTTCGGCCCTGTCGGCCGAGGCCAACTTCGGCAGCGACCAGGTGACCATGGAGTCGCGCTGCTACGGCCTGGCCCGGCGCTACGAACCCTTCCTGGTCAATACCGTGGTCGGGTTTATCGGTCCGGAGTATCTGTACAATCACCAACAGATCATCCGGGCCGGTCTGGAAGATCACTTCATGGGCAAAATGCACGGCCTGCCCATGGGCTGCGACTGCTGCTACACCAACCACGCGGACACCGACCAGAACTCTAACGAAAACCTGATGCTCCTTTTGGCTGTTTCAGGCATTAATTTCATCATTTCCATTCCCATGGGCGACGACATCATGCTCAATTATCAGTCCAACTCCTGTCACGATATCGCTACGGCTCGCGAACTTCTGGGCCTCAGACCCGCGCCTGAGTTTGAAGCCTGGATGGAAAAATGGGGACTTATGGAAAACGGCCGGCTAACGGACCGGGCCGGGGATGCCTCGGTGTTTTTTTAAGGCGTGCTGGAGGAGAGAAACCCAAAGGAGCTGAGCCCCTTTAGGTTTCCCTCCCCCAGACCTCCTCCCCTCCTGAACCTCGATGGGGGGGGATGAAAAATTGATGACATGCATAAACGGAAAGATGTTTTAAGCAGGAAACGCTCTGGAATTTTCAGGGAGCTGTGCAGTTTATGAACGAACAGGACATAGATCAAATCGTCAGAGCGGTGGTGGCGGAGTTGGGGCGTTCTGGAACCGGCCAGCCGGCGACTGAAAAAATCGCTCCTTTGGCGAGCCCCGGCGCTTCAGCGTTAAATCCTGCTGCGCCTGTGGCTCCAGTGGTTCAAGCTCAGCCGTCGGCTTCAATTGCTCAGGTTCAGCCTCAGGCGCCGGTCGCGGCCGACGGGTCCTTGTCCGATATCGGCGAGCGGGCCTATAAAAAACAGTGCAGAGTTAACGCCGCGCATAAGCCGGAAGTGTTGGCCGAACTGCTGAAAACCACGGAGGCGCGCATTGCCGTCGGCAAAAAAGGCGTGCGCCCGCCCATGGCCGCGTATCTGCGTTTCCTGGCCGATCACTCCCGTTCCAAAGGCACAGTGTTTAAAGAAGTGCCCCAGGAATGGCTGGACAAGAACAATCTTTGGAGCATCCGCACTCAAGCCACGGATAAAAATACCTATCTGACCCGGCCGGACTTGGGCCGGTTGCTGGCTCCCGAAACCGTGGCCGAGCTTAAAAAGCGTTACCCCACGCCTGTGCAGGTGCAGATCGTGCTTTCCGACGGCCTGAGCACCGACGCCTTGCTGCATAATTATGAGGAAATTTTGCCCCCTCTGGTCAATGGCCTCAAAAACAGCGGCTTTACTGTGGGCGAGCCATTCTTTATGCATTACGGCCGGGTCAAGGCCGAGGACGTCATCGGTGAAGCTTTGGGTTGCGATGTGGTTGTTCTGCTCATCGGCGAGCGGCCGGGTTTGGGGCAGTCGGAAAGCATGAGCTGCTACGCGGTATACCGGCCCACAGCCAAAACCATCGAGTCGGACCATACCGTAATTTCCAATATCCATCAGGGCGGCATTCCGCCGGTGGAAGGCGCGGCCGTAATCGTGGATCTTGTGCGCGACATGCTCAAGCACAAGGCCGGCGGCATTGAGCTGGCCCGCAAAATGGGAGAGGCCTGATGAGCGGCGTACTGGAACGCATTCCCGTGACCGTATTGGCCACGAGGGTCATCGCCTCGGTGGACGCCGGGCTGGCTGAAGCTTTGGGGCTTGCCCCCCGGCAAAGCGCCATCGCCATGCTGACCACGGATTGTGACGATGTGGGCTACATAGCTATCGACGAGGCCACCAAGAAAGCCAATGTGGAAGTGGTTTATGCGGCCTCGTTTTACGCGGGCGCGGCGCACGCTTCAGGGCCTTTTTCCGGTGAATTTATCGGCATCATGGCTTCGGACAACCCGGCCGACGCCATTGCCGGCCTGCGGGCGGCCGTGGATTTTGCGCAGCACGATGCGGCTTTTGAAAAGACAGACCCGGCCGGCCCGGCTTTTCTGGCCCATCTGGTGTCCAGTTGCGGCACGTACTTTGCGCGCATGGGTGATATTTCGGAGGGCACGGCCATGGCTTACCTTATCGCGCCGCCTTTGGAGGCCACTTTTGGCCTGGATGCCGCGCTTAAGGTCGCTGATGTAAAAATGATCAAGCATTTTCCGCCGCCTTCGGAAACCAACTTTTCCGGTGGCTGGCTGGCCGGCAGCCAGGCCGCCTGCCAGGCCGCCTGTGATGCCTTTCGGGATGCTGTTGTGGACATAGCCTTGCATCCGGTTGTTTTTTAACAGTCATGGCTTGAGAGTTGAATATGAGTGATATATCCGGCGACGCCTTGGGTTTTTTGGAAACAGAGGGCCTGATTGCAGCCATTGAGGCTTCCGATGCCATGGTCAAGGCTGCCAATGTGAGTTTGCGCGCGGCCAGGGCTTTTGGCGGCGGCCGGGTGTGCATTATGGTCCGGGGCGATCTCGCCTCCTGCCAGGCGGCTATTGAGGCCGGCAAAACTATGGCCACAGCCTTTGGCGGATTCTTGCAGGCTACGGTGCTGGCAAGGCCCGACCCGGACTCAGAGGCTTTGTGGGCCAAGCATATGCCGGCCACGGAGCAGCGCAAGAAAGAACGGGTCGCAAGGCGTCGGGGCAGTTTAGTTAAAGCTGTTGCGGAAGAGGCCGGGCAAAAAACAAAAACTGCCGCCTCTAAACCGGCCGCAACCAAACCCGTCGCCGCAAAAGCGGCTAAACCTAAAACTAAGGTCAAGGCCCCCAAGAGCTAAGCTATGAGCGACAAACCGTCCAATAAAGGCACCAGAGCCTATGTGCCGGGTAAGCAGATTACCCTGGCCCACCTGATTTCGCACCCGGACGCGCAACTCTGCGCCAAGGCCGGGGTGCCGGACAGCGGGGCCATGGGCATTCTTACTCTGACCCCCGGTGAGACGGCGATCATCGCCGGCGACGTGGCGGTTAAGGCCGCCAGTGTGGATATCGCCTTTCTGGATCGGTTTTCGGGCACTTTAATCATCCACGGCTCTGTGGGCGATGTGGAGCAGGCCCTGCATGCGGTTAACGTCATGCTGACCTCCGTGCTCAAATACGACGGCTGCGAGGTGACCAAGCATTAGCGTGAACGCGCCGGAGGCGTGGACCCCCAAAGGGATCATCCCCTTGAGGTTCCCCTTTTCCGGACTTCCTTCCCTCCTGAGCCCGAATTGGGGGAGGCGGGCGAGAGGATATAAACCAGGGGCTATTTTTATTTAAGCTGGACAATGTTGAAGAATATTACATTTTTTAACCTCAGTG
>CBDTYX010000228.1:0-3647 GCA_965364745.1 uncultured Desulfovibrionaceae bacterium
GGCGCGGATGTTGCGGCCTTCGCGGCCGATGATCCGGCCCTTCATGCCTTCGGAAGGCAGGGTCACGGCGGTGACGGTTTGCTCGGCCACATAGTCGCCGGCGTAGCGCTGAATGGCCGTGGCCAGGATTTCTTTGGCTTTGCGGTCGGCCGCTTCGCGGGCTTCGGTTTCAATCATGCGGGCCATGCGGGCCGCTTCGTGGCGGACCTTGGCCTCCATTTCGGTGAGCATCATGGTGCGCGCTTCTTCCACGGTCAGGCCGGAAATGGTTTGCAGGCGCTGCATCTGCTCATTGATTTTGTCTTCCAGCTCTTCTTCCTTGTGGGTGAGCAGGCGTTCCTTGCGGGTCATTTCCCGTTCGAGGAGCAAAATTTCGTGCTCTTTTTCCGTGGTTTTCTCCACCCGCTCATCCAGGCGTTCCAGCTGTTCTTCCAGTTTTTTGTCTTTGTTTTTGAGCTCTTTTTCGTATTCTTTGAGTTCCTGCTCGCGTTCGCGCTTTTGGCGATAAAGCTCGTCCTGGCCCTGGAGAATGATTTCCTTTTTCTGGGCCTGGGCTTCTTTGCGGGCTTCGTTTTTAATGCGTTCGGCAAGGTCTCTGGCGTTGGTCAGGCGCTTATTGCTAAGCATTAGATGCAGCCAGTAGCCGAGGGCGGCGCCGATGACAATGGCCGCGCCGGCGATGGATAAAAGCGTGGGATTCATATCCCCCCCTAGTGTAGCGGTTTTAAGACACGGGAGGCGGCAAAACGGCAATTTCGCAAGTGTCGCGAAACCGCCTTGACGCGCGCCCCACAGGGGCTTTTGCCGAGGCCGGGCCTGTTTTTCAGGGGCGGGCCGTTTTTCGGCATATGGCGGTTGTCTTAAAACGCTTTATGTTCTCGGATGCGCAAGTCCGGTGAGCAAACAAGCCAGGCCGGCGCAATAAGAGGCCTGCTTTTCCGGTTAAGGCGGAAGAACATAAAGGAGGGAAGGGGAGAGGCTGTGATCAAGTCGGAAAACACTTTCCGTAGCCGGGGGATTAACCCCGGAGAGCCGTGTGAAGGTAACGCGGGACCTGGGTTATATTCCAGGTGGAACTTCCAGGCTCCGCTTCAGGCTTCCCGCCTTACGGCAGGCGTGCACACCACGGGGGGATTGAAAGTTCCGTTCTTAATGCTTGTGAGGTCGGCGCACCTGGTCATCACGCGCACTCCAGGGAGAATGCCTGGAAAACGCTTTTAAGCTTTTTCCTCTATTTCAGCGAGTATGCCCTGCATCCGTTGCTGCATGGCGCCCGCCTGCTTCTCGGCTTGTATCAGATCGTCTGCCAATCCAAGGGCTAAAAAAGTAAGCAGCTTTTCCCTGCTGAATAATCTTCCGCTTTGCTGGAGCTTTTCAAAGCGGCCCTCCACCAGGGCTTTGGCCTCTTCCACCTGCTCGGGGGAGGCCTCGGCTCTGAAAACCAGATCAATACCTAAAACAGTAATGATATGTTCGGGCATAAGGGCTTAACCTTCGCCCGGCTGGTCCTTGAGCCTGGCCAGGAGGGCGTCAATACGGCGCAACACCACGGCTTTATTGTCTTTTTCTTCTTCCAGAGCCGCCTTCAGGCTGTTGTTTTCAGCCAAAAGGGTGTCGCGCCCCTGCGTCAGCTCATCCTTAAGGCGCCTGTTTTCGCTTTCCAAGCGTTCCACGCGCCCTAAAAGTTCGCCGATGCGATTTTCCAATAGATCTAAAAGCTCCATGCCTTGACATTATGACTTTATAACAGCTTAGGCAAGAGAAAAAACGCGCGGAGGGGGGCGCGGGCGTAAACATTGAGGGAGGGGAACCCCAAGGGGCTAAGCCCATTGAGGTTCCCTTCTCCCGTTATTTCGTTTCCTGCGTCGGCTTTTTGCGGCGGGGCTTGTTGATTTGTTCGGGGCGGGTCAGGGCCAGGCTGTTGTCGGGCACATCTTTGGTGATGGTGGAGCCGGCGCCGACGAGGCTGCTCTCGCCGATGCTGACCGGGGCGACCAGGGCGGTGTTGCTGCCGATGAAGGCGCGGGCGCCGATGGTGGTGCGGTGTTTTTTGTGGCCGTCATAGTTGCAGGTGATGGTGCCGGCCCCGATGTTGGCGCCTGCGCCGACGTGCGCATCGCCGAGGTAGGTGAGGTGGCTCGCTTTGGCGCCGGGGCCTAAGGTGGAGTTTTTAACTTCCACGAAGTTGCCTGCGCGGGAGTTTTCCTCAAGATGAGCGCCGGGGCGCAGGCGGGCGTATGGCCCGGCAATGGCGCCGGCTTCAAGCACGGCGTTTTCCAGGTGCGAGAAGGAGCGCGCCACCGCGCCCTCGCCGAGAACGGCGTTGTTTAAATGGCAGAAGGCTTCCACTTCGGCGTGGGCGGCGATGCGGCTTGCGCCCAAAATTTGGCAGGGGCCCTGCAGGCGCGCGCCGGGCGCGATGACCGCATCGGGGCCGATGCGCACGGATTCCGGCATATGGATGAACACGCCGGCTTCCAGATGTTTACGCACAACTTCCTCGCGCACGATGTTTTCCGTGCGGATGAGCTCCTGGGGATTGTTCACGCCGAGCAGGGTTTCGTCGCCGCCGCACTGCACGCCGATGACGTCGAGGTCGGACTGCGCGGCCAGGGCGATGAGGTCGGTGATATAAAATTCGCCGCTTTTGTTTTTGTTCTGCAAAAGCGGCAGCAGGGGTTCGATGCGTTCCATTTCCAGGCAATAGACGCCGGCGTTGATTTCATTGGGCTCGGGGCCGTATTTGGCGGAATCGTAGTCTTTGGCTTCAATGATGTTGCTGACTTTGCCGTCATTGTCGCGCAGCACGCGGCCGTAAGCGCCGGGGTCGCGCAGGGTCAGGCTGATGAAGCCCAGGGGCGACTGGCTGCGCTCCACGGCGTTGATAAAGGTGGTGAGCGTGTCTCTGGAGATCAGGGGCACATCGCCGCTGACCACCAGCACATGGGTGAGGCAGGCCTCACGCAGGGCGGGCCAGGCGGTTTGCAGAGCGTGGCCGGTGCCGAGCTGCTCGGCCTGGAGGATGAAGCGGTCTTCAAACTGCGGGAAGGCCAGGCGCAAAAGTTCGGCCCGGTGCCCGATGACGGTGAAGATTTGCTCGCCGAACATGGGCGCGAGGGCCGAATATACATAGCTGAGCATAGGTTCGCCCAAGATGGGCTGCAAGACTTTGGGCAAAGCCGAGTACATGCGCGTGCCCTTGCCGCCAGCCAAAATTAATGCGCCGAGGTTTACAGCCATATCCGCCTCCAGGTTCGGTAATTACTGCTAACTACTGCGCTTGCGGGATTTTGTCCAGCGCTGGGACTGTTTTTTGAACGGAGGGATTTGCGCGGGCGAGCCGGGGGAAGGAAACCCATCCCTCCTTAACCCCGATTGAAGGGGGCAGGAAAGTGGATTGCCAGGCAGGGCGCGAAAGCTAAGGATAGCAAGGCGTGGCGGTGTCAGTGCCATGCTGATGGGGCTTTGGTCCGGCAAGGCGCAAGTCAATAAAAAATAAAAGGAATTGGCCTTCCTGCCAGGCCGGTGAATGGCGGTCATAAGATATAAGGACGATAAACCCGGCCAATCAGGGTTCAGGAGGGGAGAGGGTCCGGTAGAGGGGAAGCCCAAGGGGATTATCCCCTTGGGCTTCCCCTCTACCGGCA
>CBDTYX010000229.1:0-3643 GCA_965364745.1 uncultured Desulfovibrionaceae bacterium
TGATAAAGCCGGCGGGGTGAGAGGAATTATAGCGAAGGACATGCTATAAGGGCGCCTGCGCCCCGGCAAGGCCGAAAGACTGCGAACGGAGAACCCATGCCGCCAGGACGGCGGCAGACCGCGCAGCGCGAGAGGCTGAAAACCGCGCTTTTCAGCCTCGACCCTCGAATCCCCGCCAGGACGGCGGGGTGAGAGGTATATATTTGGACCAGCTTATGACTTACAAACCGCCTGATCCTTTGCCCCCGGAAGCCTTGGCCGAAGCCGGCGACGGCGCGCGCACGCCCGTCACCACCATGGTCACCCGCGTGCCGGTTTTTGAAGGCGGCCACAAAATTTGGGGCTACGACCTTTTGCTCTCCGACATCGCCACCGAGAAAGACCGCCCGCCCCCCGGCACGCCCAAAGAAGCCGCCGCTCTGTCCAACGCTTTTTCTCTGATCATGCCGTTTATGGGCAAAAATGAGCGCCTGGCCCTGCCCATGAGCGAAGATCTGATTTTAACCAACACGGCCTACATGTTTCCTTCGGAAATATGCTGCCTGAACCTGCGCGGCCGGATCAAGGACGCCGCGGCTTTGGGGCGGGGGCTGGCCGAGCTCAAGCAGGCCGGGTACCTGATTATGCTTTCCTGCCCGCGCCAGGACCCGGAATGGGCCGAATTTCTGCCGCTTGCCCGCGTCGCCCGCGTTGATTTGCTGGAGTTTGAAGCGAGCGAGCTGAAGCTGACCGTGAACTGGCTCAAAGAGCGCGGCCTGGAAGTTCTGGCCCAAAACGTGAAGCCGGGCCAGGTCGAAATGTGCCTGGAAATGGGCTTTAAATATTTGCAGGGCGATATGCGCACTCAAAGCGATGTGGTCTCCGGCAAAAACTTTTCCTCGTCGCAAATAGTCAAGGCCCGGCTGCTGCAAGCCCTGGCCGACCCGGAGTGGGACGTGCGCGACGTGGCCGCGCTTATCCGCGCCGACGTCTCCCTGGCCTACCGCCTGCTACGCTACCTCAATTCCGCCTATTTCTCCCTGCCCAGCGCCATCACCTCCATTGAATCCAGCGTGCTTTTGCTCGGCCGCGTGGGCCTTGAGCAATGGGTCTACGTGACCATTTTTTCGGACCTGGGCGTGGGGCCGCTGGCCAAGCACATCATCACCACCGCCGCCTTCCGGGGAAAATTTCTGGAACTCCTCGCCGCTGAAAGCAACCGCCCCACCCCGCCCCCGGAGACTTTGTTCATGCTCGGCCTGTTTTCCATGCTCGAGGCGCTGCTCAACATGCCCCTGGCCGAGATTGTCGCGGAAATAAAAATAGACGCCCAAGTGACCAGCACCCTGCAGGGCAAAGACACCGAATACCAGCCCTGGTTTACCCTGCTGCTCGATTACGAGCGCGGCAACTGGGACGGCGCCCGCCACCTGGCCGGGAAGCTGGGCCTGACCCTGCACGATACCTCCATGGCCTACACCCGGGCCATGGTCTGGGTAAAAGGCATTTTTGACTGAACCGGCCGGGGAAGGGGCGAAGGCCGCCGGGAGGAGGGAACCCCAAGGAGCGAGGCCCCTTGAGGTTCCCTCCTCCCGGACCCGCCCCCCTCCTGAACCCTTAGTGGGGCGGCATTAGAGCATTTTAACATTGAAATTATATATTAAGAAAAAATGCTCTGGCGTTGCAAAACGAAGTGCAGCAACGCACGCGAGATTGTCATAGGGCGGCTTTGCCGACCGTTAAGCGACAATCTCAAAGCAAAAATGCTATAAAGACCTTTTGCCTTTCTCCCGGGTACGGGTGGACGGAATGAAACGGACACGGGCTTTGCTTGCCTGCGTTTGCTGTAACTTGCCATTCTGAGGCGATGCCGAAGAATCCATGTCGCATGCCTCTCGGCCGCACTTCCTGTGCGGCGCTCGAGGGTCGGATTCGAAAAATGTGGTTTTCGAATCCTCGCCCTGCGGGGCCGCCCGCCTCCTGCGGGCAGGAGCAGAGTACAACATGCAAGAATCCATCTTTATTGCTTTTCCCGCCTTCGGTCTTTTTGACGCTGGCGCTTTTCCGGGTTGCGCGGCGGAGTTGAAGAATTAAGGCGGATTCTTCGCCTTCGCCTCGGAATGACAAGCTGCTATGGGTGCAGGCAACAAGGGGCGGTGTCCGCGGCGCTTTCGGCGGCAGGCTTGGGCGGCCGTAAAAAATCCCGGCCGGAAGCTTAACTTCCGACCGGGATCTTTATTTCAATCAAATCGCGTCGGCGCCAAGCGCGCCGAACACAATTCCGGGACTACCAGCCGCAGCAGCCGGTGCCTTCGATGTATTCGTAGTTGGCCACGCAGTCAGACAGGGAAGCGACCATGACCGCCTTAATGGTGTGCATGCGGTTTTCGGCTTCGTCCATAACGATGGAGGCGGGGGATTCGAACACTTCTTCAGTGACTTCCATGCCGTCGAGCATCTTGAACTTTTCGCCGATTTCTTTGCCGATGGTGGTTTCCAGGTTGTGAAAAGCGGGCAGGCAGTGCATGTACTTGGCGTCGGGGTTGCCGGTGGCTTCCATGGCGGCGGCGTTGACCTGGTAGGGCTTCAAAAGCTTAATGCGGTCGGCCCACACGTTTTCGGGCTCGCCCATGGACACCCACACGTCGGAGTACACGAAGTCACAGCCCTTGAGGCCTTTCTTCACGTCTTCGGTCATGGTGATCTTGGCGCCGGTGGACTTGGCCACTTCTTTGGCCATCTTGAACACCTTGTCGCTGGTCTGCAGGCTCTTGGGAGCGATGCAGCGGAAGTCCATGCCCATCTTGGCCGCGCCGATCATCAGGGAGTTGCCCATGTTGAAGCGGGCATCGCCCATGAAGCAGAAGGTGATCTTGTCCATGGGACGGCAGGGCAGGTATTCGTGCATGGTCAGGAAGTCGGCCAGGATCTGGGTGGGGTGGGATTCGTTGGTCAGGCCGTTCCACACGGGCACGTAGGAGAATTTGGCCAGGGTTTCCACGATGGTCTGGGCGTAGCCGCGGTATTCAATGCCGTCGTACATCTTGCTGAGCACGCGGGCGGTGTCGGCCATGGATTCTTTCTTGCCCATCTGGGAGCCGGAGGGGCCGAGGTAGGTGCAGCGGGCGCCCTGGTCGAAGCAGGCGACTTCAAAGGCGCAGCGGGTACGGGTGGAGTCTTTTTCAAACAGCAGCACGATGTTTTTGTCGGCCAGGAACTTCTGTTCCTTGCCCAGGCGCTTGTCCAGCTTCAGCTTCGCGGAAAGGCGAAGCAGATACATAAGCTGGTCGGGGCGCAGGTCATAAATTTTCAAAAGGTGCTGGTTTCTCAGGCTAACGTTCTCGTACATTATAATTCCTCCATAAAGGTTATTGGCAAAAAGCTTGGGGCGCGAACCGCTCGCGACGGCCGTGTGCGGCCTCATCCCTCTGTGGCGGCACAGTATACCTTCTTGCCCGCAAAGGCAAGTATTTTCCGGCAAAAAAGCCAAAAATTCCGGGGACTGCGGCCGGGGTGGGAAAAAGGGCCGGCGGCATGGATCCCCCGGTTCTTTCCGTTGCCATTTCCGCGTCCCTCCAGTTTCATCATTCCCGCGTGCGCGGGAATGATGTATGCGGAAGGCGCGGGAACGGCGGAGTGGGCGGGGCCTGTGCGGCCCGCGTTC
>CBDTYX010000230.1:0-3639 GCA_965364745.1 uncultured Desulfovibrionaceae bacterium
CCACCTACCGCGAATTTCTCTGGGATGATCCGGCTTATGCGCAAACCTCCTGGCAGGCCTACACCGGCATGGTCCGCCCCGGCACCGCCTTAACCATCCTGGCCGGGTTCACCAAGTTCTTCGCCTGCCCCGGCATCCGCTTGGGCTATGCCGTGGCCGACAAAAACGTTATCGGCCGTTTAAATGCGCAACGCGCCCCTTGGACTGTCTCCGCCTTTGCCCAGCAAATGGGCCTGCGCTTTCTGGACCGCATCGCCGATTACCGCGCCCTGCTGCCCGAGCTGCATTTTCAACGCGGCCGAATGGTCGAAGCACTGCTGGACACCGGCCTGTTTCGCGAAAACAGCCTGTGCGAAGGCCCCTCATTCATCACCCTGGCCGTTCAGGAACCCCTGCGCGCCCTCGACCTCGCCCGCTATCTGCTGGAACGCCGCATCCTCATCCGGGTGTGCGACAACATTCCGGGCATGCCGCCCAACTACGTCCGCTTTCAGGCGCGCCCCCAAGAGGCCTGCGAAGAACTGCTGCACGGTCTTGAACAGTTTGCCAGGCGGGGATGAACGTGAACGCGTCCGGGGAGGGAAAACCTCAAGGGTCTGAACTCCTTGTAGTTTTCCCTCCCCGCCCCCATCCCTTTCCTTAGCCCAACTGGTCTGGAAGTGAGAGGTTTCAGCCGGGCGGCACAGCTGTGCAGACACAGCGGGTATTTATTTTCCCGCCGCTCGCCTTGCCATGCTAAGTGGACCGCAGTCGAGCGAAAAATCTATCTTAAAGGCTCTTTGGACATGACCGATACGCTCATTAATCTAACTCCCCCCCTTTCCGGGCTCGAAGAACTGGCCCGCTTGCTGCTTGCGCGAGGTGAAACCCTGGGCGCGGCCGAATCCTGCACCGGCGGACTCATCTCCACGCTTATCACCAGCCTGCCCGGCAGCTCGGGGTGGTTCAAAGGCGGGGTTGTCTCTTACGCCAACGAAATTAAATCTTCACTCTTGGGCGTGCCCGGAGAGCTGCTGGCCGCCCGCGGCGCAGTGAGCGAGGCCTGCGCCCTGGCCATGGCCGCGGGTGCAATCAAGGCCTTAGGGGCTGAGCACAGCCTGGCGGTCACCGGCATTGCCGGGCCTGGCGGCGGCACAGCCACAAAACCCGTGGGCACGGTCTGGCTGGCCTGGTCCGTGGATGGACAAACCACGGCCGAGCATTGTTTATTCGCAGGCAACCGGACCGAAATCAGGACGCAGGCGGCCGTAAAGGCGCTGTCCGGCCTGCTGGATATGCTCAAAACCCGGTAAGGCTTTCCGCGCTTGAGCTGATCCAGTTGCGCGCAGGTCCGGCCCGCTGTTTTTGCTTGCGTATAACCCCGCATCAGGCTATTCTTCCTGTTTAAATTATTGTTTTCAAGCAGGCTTTTATTAACATGCACGACAACTCAGACAATTACCGGCAACCGCCCTTTGCCGAGAGCGATGAGGCTCCCGAAAAAACCGCCAACCTGACCGTGCTCGACAACGTGCAGGACATTGACCGGGCCATCATCAAGCTCATCGGCCGCCGCTGCCATTATATCGCCATGCTCCGCCGCCACCGCGGCCAGCGCGACTCCGTGGCCGAAACCAACACCGAACGCGCCTTGCGCCTGGCCTGGGAAGAGGCAGCCCAAAGCGTGAGCACCGACCCTAAGCTGGCCCGCCAGATGTTTACTCTGCTTCAGGAAATCAAACCGCTAAGCGACCATGAACGCCAGGCGCAGTCCGGCAAGGAAGCCTTTAACCTGGCCCCTTCTCCGGAAACGGTGGATATTGACCTGCCGCTTTTGCCCTCCTTGCGCGAGGCCGCTTTTCATATTTTCCTGGCCGCGGCCGGCGGCAGCGCCCTGCACCTGCCCGGCCAAATTTTAAGCGACGGGTTTATTGACCTGATCAAAGCCCTCAACCAGGCCGGCGGGCGCCTCGCCTGGGACGCGCAGGGGCTCATCTCCGGACGGGAAGGCGAGGGTTTGCGCTTCGGCGAAAAAGTCATTTACGCCGGCGAAGACCCGCTGCATTTTTACCTGCTCTCCGCTCTGGCCCTGGCCTCGCCGGGCAAGGTCAAATTCACCGGCGGCTCCGGCCTCAAGCTGGCCGATCTCACCGCCTGGCGCAACACCCTGCCCGCCTTTGGCGCGCGCCAGGCCCACCTGGTGCCCAAAAGCAACGGTCTGCCTGTGCACATTGAGTGCTCGGCCTTGTTTGACGAAGAAATTACGCTGCCGGAATTCACCCCCTTGGACGGCCTCATTGCCTTGCTCCTGGCCGCCCCGTTCTGGGGAGCGCCTGTAAAAATAAACGGTGCGGCCAACCCGGCCTGGCCGGCCGCTCTGGCCGAGGCTTTGCCTATACTTAAGAAAAACGGCGCGCTCTTCAGCCGGGTCAAAGACGTCATCCAATTCTGCGGTGATAAGCCCGCGGCCATGCCGCCAAGCCCAGAGCTCCCCCTGGATCCTCTCTTGTCCGCCTTATTTCTGTCCATTGCCGCCCTTAATCCCGGTAAGGTCAAACTGGCCGGAACCTGGGCCGTCCATGCTCCGGGAGCTGAAACTCTGCGCGCGCTGCTGAACTGGACCGGGCTGCGGCCGCAGGAAAAAGACGGCGGCATCAGCGTGTTCCGACCGGAGAAGGATCCAAAGGCTGAAAAAAGCGGCACTGTCGCCGCCCCGGAAACTCCGCCGCACGCGGGCCTGCCCGCCGCCTACACGCCCTTCCTGCTCCTCCTGACCGCAGCCAGAGCCAAAGAAACCAGGCAAGCCGTACCCCTGCCGCTCCTGGCCTTCAACGAGGAATCAACGGAAGAAAACGTGGGTTTGCCGCTGTATGTCCAGGAATTTCTGGACCTCATCGGTGCGGCCTATACCCCCGGGAAATCGGGGGAATCTGGCTTTGTGCGCACGGCCGACAAGCTGAAGCCGCAAAGCGGAGCCTGGACCGCGCCTTCGCCGATCTGGGCCATGTGTTTGGCCCTGGGCGCTTATTTGCGGCCGCAAATCAAGCTGGCCAACCCCGGCGCGGCCACGGAGCTCATGCCCAATTTCTGGCACCTGTATAACGGCCTGCCTAAACCGACCTGGCAGCGCCGCCCCAAGGAAGAGGAAAGTGGTGAACAAGCCCCCCGTCGCCGCAGAATCATTGCCGGTTAAAGCTTCCTTTGGCGAGGCCATCCCCGATGACGCGCCCGGCCTTCAGGCCGGCATTTTGCGTCTAACCGGGGAGCAACGCGCCTGCATTGAACGCCTGCGCGCCTTTTTGGCTGCGGAAAACCCGGGCCAGGGCGTATTTTACGCTGCGGAAATTTACGCCTTGCAGCAAGAAAAGCTGCGTCTGGAAGTGGAAATTGAATTTCACCGCCGCAAGCTGGCTCGTCTGGAAATGGATGAAGGCCTTGCATAGTTTGTAGTTTTTAAAGTTTGCATATTATGTCAGCAAAGCATTTAAGCAAAGGTTAGATCGCCATGCCTGTTATTTCCCCCCAAATCGCCAATCACCTTGAACATTCCTCCATGATCCGGCGCATGTTTGAAGCCGGCATCGCCCTGAAAAAAGAACACGGCGCGGACAAAGTCTGCGACTTCAGCCTGGGCAACCCGGACCTGCCCGCCCCGGCCGC
>CBDTYX010000231.1:0-3630 GCA_965364745.1 uncultured Desulfovibrionaceae bacterium
GTGCTGGGGTCGAATTTGGCATCCCGGCCCAGCACATCCACCGCAATGCTGAACGCTTTCAGGTCTCCGGCCCGGCCTTGCAAAGTTTCTTCCACGATATAAGCCAAGATATTTCGCAGGCGTGGAGACGCGCGGAAATCATCGCTTTGCAGCAAACGTTCCAGTTGCTCGCGGATAATTTGCGGAGATGGGCCCGCAGGGGCGCTCCCCATCTTTTCCCGGTTCGGCATAGATTCTTCCGCCACAAGGGCAAGCTGTGGTCCACAAAGGGGAAGCCTGGATAGATTAATGTGAGAATAGGCGTAATCGGCAGCTAAATCAAGACAGGAATATTTACGGTGCGTTAACGCGTAAACAGGCTAGTAAATTACTTATTTCACGCGCTGAAATACATATTCTGTAATCGAAAAGAGGGAAAAAGGGATTCAAAATCAAAATTTTTTGGAGGCACACATGAACTTCACAGAAATAATCCAGGTTGTGCGGGCGCTGATTCAGTTAGCGGCGAACTTGAGAGGAATAGCTTTCTGACGCGTCTTCTCGGGAACAGTTTGGGCATTTTATCCACTAAGCAGCATGTAGGCAGTGATTTAAATTCATATATCGCAAAAGCAAGGAGAATATTATGAAAAAGCTCAATTTTACGATTTCAGCTCTGGCGGCGGCGTTTTTCTTTGGTCTTGGCGGCACAGCTTCGGCCATAGGTGAATATGCCTCAAGCGGCGATAATTTGCAGATCAGCGCGTCTGAGACGCCGGTGATGCAAATGGCCAGACATTCTCCACTCACCTATCATGAACGGCGGGCGCAGGGGCGTGGACTGTTGATTGCGGAAAATTCCGATTCGACGCCCGCCCCTGAAACTTCCAAGTCCCTGGTAGGCATTCGCCAGAAAATTAAAGACAAGAGCCTGGAACTCAGACAGGAGGCAGGCAAGAACAATCCGGACATTGCCAAGATCGAAACCCTTTCCCGGGAAATCGGAGAGCTTAAAGGTCAGGCTCTCATTCGGGAAATTGAGTTGCGGCAGGGAAAGAATATCGAGCCGCAGGCCTGCCTTGAACTGGACACAGGCAGGGAAAACGGGCGTAGATCACCGTTGCTGTAACTAATTGAGTCTGGTTGGCAGGTTATTTTGGAGCGTTGGCGTGAATCGAGCAGATTGTGCAGCTTGGTTCACGCCAATGAACTTTTTGCTTCAAAGTCGCTTTTGAGGTAGCTTTCATACAGCATATCTCAGCAATCGTTAGAAGGACAATATCGCTTGCCCACTATCTTTTCTCACCCCGCGCCCGTGTTGGCTTTGAGTCTGGCTACGGGATTCCGCGCTATTCCCGGCCGCTTGCTGCTGGCGGGCGTTATTTGTTCCGTGTTGCCCGATGCGGATGTGGCGGGTTTTTTTATGAAAATTTCCTATGGAGATGTCCTGGGGCATCGCGGAGCCAGTCATTCGCTGCTGTTTGCCGGTATTTTGGGTATGGCTTGCGCCTTAATTGCGCCATGGTTGCGCTGCAAGCGTTGGGTCGCTTTCTTGATCGGCTCTTTTGCGGTTATCAGCCATGCTGTCCTGGATGCCGCCACTAATGGGGGGTTGGGCGTCGGCATGTTCTGGCCTTGGGGAGAAACGCGTTATTTTCTGCCCTGGCGGCCCATAGAGGTTTCGCCTTTAGGCCTCAGGCGGTTTTTCAGCGCCAGAGGCGCAGAAGTAATGCTTTCGGAGATTACCTGGGTGTGGCTGCCGTGTTTTGCGGCGGGAATGTTTATTCTTGCTTTGCGCAAAAGCTTGAGCAGGATGAATCGAATAAATCGTTTTACTCCCAACTCTCCCTTTACTCCCAATCAGGGTTAAGGAGGGGAGGAGGCCTGGAGGAGGGGAACCTCAAGGGGCCTGGCTCCTTGTGGTTCTCCTTCTCCGGCGTCTATGCCCACATCAAACACAATATTGAAATAATGGCCGTCAAAAACAGGGACAGGGGAATGGAAGCGCGCAGCACGGCGTTTTCTTCGCCCAGGCGGTCGATGGTGGCTGAGGCGGCCATGAGCTTGGCCGGCCCCAGGACCGAGGCCAGCCCGCCGCCTATGCCGCCGGCTGCGGCGATGAGCAGGCCGTTGGCGCCGATATGGCTGGCGCTGGAAAGGTTAAGTCCGGTGAGCATGGCGATGGCCGAGCTTTCCGATCCGCTGATTACCCCGGCGAACAGGCCGAGGTAGGGCGCGGCAAAGGCGTAAAGATTGCCTAGCGCGTCGGAAGAAGCCGTGGCCAGCACCGCGATGATGTTGTTGGCCGGGTTGAGCAGCTCAAAGGCTTCGGTTTTGCCGGAGTGGTTGAGCACATAAGCGATGGCGAAGAAAATGGCCCCTGCCAGGGTGGGACGGGGCGCGCGGGCCAAGGTGCGCCTAAAGCCGGCTTTGATTTGGGCTCCGCTCATTTTCAAAATAGGCATGGCCAGCAGCGTGCAGATGAAAATCCAGACATAGGCCTGCCAGAACAGGCGCAGCTTGTCCGGCTTGCCGGGGATGATCTCCACAGGCATGGCCCAATCCACAAACACGAATTTAAAGAAGGGCAAATGGTGGGTATTGATGATGATGGACACCGCGGTGAGCAGCAGCCAAGGCGATACGGCCCGCAGCAGGGATAGTTTTTTTTCGGACTCAAGATCGGCCGGGGTGAGCTTGTTGCGGTCAATGAGCGGCTGACCTCTTAATTTAAGATACAAGATGAGCATGACAATTACACCGAGGCCCGCGGCAATTCCGGTGATGGTCACCAGGTTTAGGTAAACCATGCCGATGGCCAGAAAGCCGGCGGTAAGACCGGAGAGCACCGCCGGGACAAGGCCGGATTTGAGAGCAGAGCGGCCCAGGGCCAGGGGGATCATAAGTACAGCCACGGCTGTGGCGAGGTAAGGCATAAACCGGGCAAAAGCCATGCCGGTGTCGAACAGGCCGGCGCCGGTGATGTCGGCCATGATTACGGCCGGAATGCCGAGCAGGGCGTAGGTGCACAAAGCTTCATAGCCTATGCAGGGCAGCATGATGCAGGCGAAAGTGGAGTAGCCCAGGGCCAGAAGGATGGGCGGCAAAATGGAATTGGGCACAGCTCCCAGGGCGGTGAGCAGGATGCCGAAGCCGAAGGTGATGATCAGCATCTGAACCGCGCGATCGGTGGGGGCCAGGGTTTTCAATAGCGCGCTGACCCTGGCCACTGCGCCGGCTTCGCCCATGATCGTTATCTGGAAAATGGATGAAGCGAAGATCAGGGCCACAGGCAGGGAGGCGATGAGACCGGCTATCGTGGCTTTGCCGAGCACTGCGAGGGGAGTGTCGAAATAGAGCCAAGCCACCAGGCAATAGGTCAGCCACCCGATAAGCCCGGCGATGTCGCCGGGAGTCCTACGGAAAATGAGCAGGCCGAAAACCAGAAAAGCCGGGGCTAAAGCCAGAAGCACGGATAACATAACAATGTCTCCCAGGTAAAAGGTCCGCACGCCGCACCGTTGCGCCGCGCGGATTTATGCTTATACGGCGCGGACGGATTTGTAAAGTCTGAGGCAAGCGGGTCGGAGTCGGGGGAGCCATTAGGGGCTTAGCTCCTAATGGCTCCCCCTCCCCGGGCGATGACGCGCG
>CBDTYX010000232.1:0-3626 GCA_965364745.1 uncultured Desulfovibrionaceae bacterium
TTGCGCCTCTCACCGTGCCTGCCGCCGCCCCTTGCCTGAGCCTCCCAACTCGTCATTCCCGCGCAGCGGGAAAAGGGCGGGGATCCCTTGTCTACACAGGGAATGATGGCGCGTGGGGGCCAGTATATTGCAGCAGTATGCAATCTCTCCCTTTTTAGTTCGCTTTTCAGCTTGCCACCCGAACTTACCCCGACAACAACTTGACGCCGCGTTCTGGCGCATAAGTTGCATAGCCCTGTAAACAAACCCTTGACACGGGGGGTTGCATTCCAAGTTGAATGGAGCTAATGTTGTTATATTCTGAAATATCGTTGCCCGGACCGCGAACAGTGTTGCGGCCGGCTTCCCGTGACGGCGCGCCCTGCCGGGAGGGATTATGAAAAAATACGCCCTGTCTAAAGTTATCGCTTTAGGTTTTGCCGCGGCCATTTTGGCGGGCGGCGTTCTGCCGCACACCGCCGCGGCCGATGACGACTATAACGCGCCGGGCCGCCTTTTAGGCGCCGGGCAAAACTCCGGCGACGGGTCCGACAGCGCCCTGGCCGGACCGCCCGGTTCATTGAATACCGGCCGCTACGCCAACGGGCTGCGCAACAACGGCCGCTCCGATGGGCGCATCCGCGGCGAAGGCTTCTCCTTAAACCTGGTCAAGCCGGAAACTCACGGCCACGAAGACGACATAGGCGCGAGGGCCGGCTGGAGCTGGGAATTTTAAATAATGCTCAGCCCCTTATCGGCAAATTAATTTTTTCCCCACAGCATATTAAGGGCGGGGCCTCCTTAAATGGAGCCCCACTTTTTTTTAAAGTTAACGCAAAGCCCGCCTGTTGACCGACAAAAACAGCACTGTCCTGACTCTTGATTTTGAGATGGTCTGGCTGCATAACCCCTCGCGCCCGGCTCATTTGCAGCGTTTTGCCCAATTCTTGATCGAATGCCGGGAAAATTCGTAAATCACCGCTTTTTGCCCGGCGCCCGACAAAACTTAAAGGCCCGCCGCCTGCCTTTATCGCATACCTCCCCCCCGTCCTGGCGGGGATTCGAGGATCGTTCGCAAAAAACATGGTTTTTGCTCTCTCGCGCTGCGCGGCCCGCCGCCGTCCTGACGGCAGCATCCAGCTTACGCTTACCCCCGATCAGGGTTCAGGAGGGAGAGGGTCCCCTCTCACGGCGCGTTCAGGCCAAACTCACTCCGCATTGCGCAGAATTTCCAGAATATCGCCGCGCGAGGCCTGCCAGGCCGGGTAGGCGCCGGCCGCAACGCCTAAAAGAGTCGCGGCCGCGCACACGCCCAGGGCGAGCACCGGGTTGTAAATATAGGGCAAATCGCCGACGGCGTAAGCCAAACTTATGAGCCCCAAGGCCGAAACCACGCCGAAGATGCCGCCCACACCGGACATGAGCCCGGCTTCAGTGAGAAACTGCTGCATGATCTGGCGGCGCGATGCGCCCACGGCCCGGCGGATGCCGATTTCCAGCCGCCGGGTGCGCACCATGAGAATCATGATGGACAAAATGCCCAAAGCGCCCACGGCAAAAGACACCGACGAGGAAAGCAAACCCAGGGTCCAGACCAGGCCCAGGGCCTCCTGCTGCATTTGAGTGGCTTCTTTGGCCGAGAATACGAAGAAATCGTCTTTGGCGCCCGGGGCGATGTAGTGCCGTTGCCGCAAAATTTTGCGCATATCCTCGGACACGGCGTCAATGTCGACGCCCGGCCGCATGTTCAGGTATACGCCGGAAATCCAGTCGATATTGGCCAGCCGCCGCATATAGGTGGACAGGGGAACGAAGACAAGCTCGTCCACGTTGTTGCCGCTCACGTCCTGGCCTTTTTCCTCCATAACGCCCACCACGGTGAGCGCGGTCTGTTGAATATACACGGTGCGCCCCACCGCGCCCTGCCGGTCCTTGAACAGCCGATCGGCAATGGCGCTGCCCAGCACGCACACTTTGGCCCGGTCCACATCGTCCAGATCGGTGATAAACCGGCCGTAAGCGGTGCTGCTGGCGCGCACCTCGCTGTATTCCGGCCAAGTGGCCACAAGGTTGCAGGAAATATTGGCGCTGCCGGCCCGGATGGTTTTGGTGGCCATGACATACGGCACGCCGCTGTCCACAGCCGTAATTTTGTGAATAAGAAACATGGCGTCGGCAATGTTGAAGGTGGTGACCAGATCCCGGCCCGAGCCCGTGCCCCCGCCGGGGCGGAAGCGCAATTGCCCGGCCGTGGCCTGCACCAGATTGGGGCCGAATTTGGCGGTTTCCAACTCGGCCTTAAGGGTCAGGGAATTGGAAATGTGCAATACCCCGGTCAGGGCCAGGGCCCCAAGAAAAATGCCCAGCATGGCCAGAATGGTGCGCACCTTATGCACTCCAAGGGCGCGCAGGGCGATAAGCAGGCTGCGCATGCTTCTCAGCCCCCCTTAAGCGCGGCGATGGGGTCCTGCCGGGCGGCAGCCAGGGCCGGCCTGATGCCGAAAACAATGCCCAGAGTGAGGGAGGCCGCGAACGCCCCGCTGAACACCCCCCAGGACATGCGCACCTCCAGAAGCCCAAAACCACCGAGCACATAGCCGGCCGCAAGACCAAGCAGGAGCCCCAAAATCCCGCCGCTCAAGGTCAAGGCCAGGGCTTCCAGCAAAAATTGCAGCAGGATGGCCGCGTTCTTGGCGCCCAGAGCTTTTTTCAGGCCTATTTCCGTGCGTCGTTCCGAAACGGACAGATAAAACAAATTGGCCAGCACAAACCCGCCGATGACCATGGCGATCATCGCGGTCAGGCCCAGAAACAGCACCAGCCCGCCCTTGAACACAGTCAGAAAGGCCATGATGTCTTTGGAGGAAATCAGGGAAAAATCATTGGCCGCGTCGTCTTTAAGCCTGTGCTGGTGGCGCATGAGTCCGGTGATGTTTTTGACCGCTTCGTCCAGGGTGTTCAAATCCTCCACCTTGATGCGCATAGCGAAAAAGTGGGTGCGGTTCATATTAAAGCGCTGGATAAGCGTGGTCATGGGCAAAACAATGCGGTCGTCTACGCTCGCGCCGCCGCCGGACACGCCGCGAAACGACAGCTTGCCGATAACTGTGAACATGGCGTTATTGATGAAAATGGAGCGGCCTACCGGGCTTTCATCGCCAAACAGCTCCCGGCTGGGAATATCGCCTATGAGGCAGACCCGGCTCTTGCGGGTCACGTCTTCCTTGCTTAAATCGCGCCCCTCGGCCAGGGGCCAGTTCCAGGCTTCGGCGTAATTTTCCATGGTCCCGGACACAACCGGCACTTCATAGTTGTTGTTGCCGTATTTGATGGTAATGTCGCGGCGCTGGCCCACAGGTTGAGCCATATATACGCCGGGCACGGAATCCATGATGGCCTGGGCGTCGTCCCAGGTCAGAGTTAAAAAGCGCTGCCCCACCGGGCGGTTGAAAATATCGCCGCCGATGAGCATGAGCGCGTCGGGCCCGAAGCCCTCGATCAGCTCCTCGGCCTTGCGGTTGGCTCCTTCCACCGCACCGATGATGATGGTCAGCGAAGCGATGCCCAAAGCCACAGCCAAAACCACGAACACCGAACGCAGCTTGTAAGCCCACAGGGCTTCCATAACCATTTCGTGCATGCGCCAG
>CBDTYX010000233.1:0-3541 GCA_965364745.1 uncultured Desulfovibrionaceae bacterium
TTATCCATGACCTACCCGCCTGTTGTAGCAGAAGGGAAAATGGGGTCAAGCCGCAACTATGAGCCCAGACATACGAGGATTCAGCATGTTGTAGCAGAAGGGAAAATGGGGTCAAGCCGCAACGGCCTGCGTGCCGGACACGTCCACCACAAAGTTGTAGCAGAAGGGAAAATGGGGTCAAGCCGCAACACAGCCAAAGAAGTCAAAGCACTGGATGAGTTGTAGCAGAAGGGAAAATGGGGTCAAGCCGCAACAAAGATACGAGGCTGCCCTGCTCCGGCATTGTTGTAGCAGAAGGGAAAATGGGGTCAAGCCGCAACGCACCGAGGAACCCAACGTGAAGATCACCGGTTGTAGCAGAAGGGAAAATGGGGTCAAGCCGCAACCACCTTCATGGGCTGGCCGCCCATCTCTTCGTTGTAGCAGAAGGGAAAATGGGGTCAAGCCGCAACTGTATTACGCGCAGATTCAATTATACATGGGTTGTAGCAGAAGGGAAAATGGGGTCAAGCCGCAACTATGCGTATCCGCACATGTGTAGGGTTAATGTTGTAGCAGAAGGGAAAATGGGGTCAAGCCGCAACAGTGACGGCAGATCGCAGTAAGATGTTAGTGTTGTAGCAGAAGGGAAAATGGGGTCAAGCCGCAACTATAACGCTGTGCACCAAATGTATGAGGAGGTTGTAGCAGAAGGGAAAATGGGGTCAAGCCGCAACACACTCCAGCATCATGGCGTCCGAGTTTTGGTTGTAGCAGAAGGGAAAATGGGGTCAAGCCGCAACATTCTTGCGCGGCCATAAGCCCGGCAATCAGTTGTAGCAGAAGGGAAAATGGGGTCAAGCCGCAACAAGGTGCCGGAAGGGTCGTCTTGGGTGAAAGTTGTAGCAGAAGGGAAAATGGGGTCAAGCCGCAACAATATTGCTGCACGTCACAGTATAAATGCCGTTGTAGCAGAAGGGAAAATGGGGTCAAGCCGCAACTGTCATGGAAGATCAGAGCTTCGGCAATGTGTTGTAGCAGAAGGGAAAATGGGGTCAAGCCGCAACTGCAAGTGGGATTGCAAAGTCCAGATTGGGGGTTGTAGCAGAAGGGAAAATGGGGTCAAGCCGCAACCGCAATATTATTACCGGCTTCTTGGAGATTGTTGTAGCAGAAGGGAAAATGGGGTCAAGCCGCAACAAGATGTTTGCCCTCATGATATTGGCAATGGTTGTAGCAGAAGGGAAAATGGGGTCAAGCCGCAACTGATGTGTAATACCCTTCCCCTCCCGCCCCCCAAAACCACCCCCTTGCCTTTTAACCCAAACCATGTATATTTTCATCTTCGACGTTCTCCCCGAGGCGGGGCGGACGGCGAAAGGAGCCGGGCGGCGGCGTTGCCGCCAACCCCGTCAGGCCCGAAAGGGAGCAGCGGTAACGGTTCGCGCCGGGTGTCCGGCTCCTGGAAGGCGCAAACGTGACCACACGTTTGCGCCTTCCCTGTTTACGGCCGGGCGGTTTGCACAGACGGTTCGCGGCGCGCAGCCCCGGCGGCGCTTGAAGAGCACGGCTGGGCCGGAAATTTACCGGCGTTGCCAAGATGGCACGCGTCGAACAGCATATAGCGGGCGGCACGCGTCAAACGGCACGCAGCAGGCGGCTCGCGTCGGGCGGTCCCCGGCTGTGGGCAGGGCCGAAAATTTTCAGGCTCCGGCAAGGCCATTGCCTAAACGGCAGGGCCGGAAGTTTTTTCAACCCCGGCAAGCGCCCGTGCCCTTGCAATAAACGGCGAAATCGCCAAGTATGGCTTGACAGCGGCCCGGTTTTAGCGAATATTGTCTAGTCGGCGCGGGATGCGCTTTTTAAAAAATCCGGCTTTCAGCATAAAGGCTTTAAATATATGTCTAAACTATTCGATGCCATGTTAGGCGTTTTTTCCAATGATCTGGCCATCGACCTCGGCACGGCCAATACCTGCGTGTACGTGAAGGGAAAAGGCATTGTTCTGCGCGAGCCCTCCGTGGTGGCGGTCAAAAAAGACCACCGCGGCAACAACGTGGTCCTGGCTGTGGGCTCCGACGCCAAACGCATGCTCGGCCGCACCCCCGGCAATATCGACGCCATCCGCCCCATGAAGGACGGCGTTATCGCCGATTTTGAAATTACCGAGGCCATGCTCCGCCATTTCATTTCCAAAGTGCACAATTCGCGCCGCCTGGTGCGGCCCCGCATCATGATTTGCGTGCCCACGGGCATCACCCAGGTGGAAAAGCGCGCGGTCAAAGAATCGGCCCAGAGCGCCGGGGCGCGCGAGGTTTACCTCATCGAAGAGCCCATGGCCGCGGCCATCGGGGCGAACCTGCCCATTCACGAGCCCACCTCCAACATGGTCGTGGACATCGGGGGCGGCACCACGGAAGTGGCGGTCATTTCCCTGTCGGGCATCGTTTACTCCAAATCCGTGCGCGTGGCCGGCGACAAGATGGATGAAGCCATCAAAACCCACGTCAAGCGCAAATACAACATGCTCATCGGCGATTCCACAGCCGAGGAAATCAAAATCAAAGTGGCCTCGGCCTATCCCATGGATCCGGAGCAGGAAGTGGAAGTCAAGGGCCGCGACCTCGTGACCGGCATTCCGCAAAACATCATCATCACCTCGGAAGAGGTGCGCAAGGCCATTTCCGAACAGGTGGAATCCATTGTCCAGGCCGTGCGCATCGCCCTAGAGCAAACCCCGCCGGAACTGGCCGGGGACATTGTGGACCGGGGCATTGTGCTCACCGGCGGCGGCGCGCTCCTAAAAGGGCTCGACCAGCTCCTGCGCGAGGAAACCTCCCTGCCCATCACGGTCATTGACGATCCCTTGTCCACCGTGGTCATCGGCACGGGCAAAGCCCTGGACAACATCCATATCCTCAAGGAAGTCTGTATAGATTAACCGTGAAAATAAGGCGCCTTCTGCTCTTTTTCATCCTGGGGCTGTTTGTCTACCTCGGGCTGTACTCCTGGAACCAGAGGACCGGCGCGCTTGACCGTCTCACCGAATATACCGGGCTTGAGGTGGCCGGCTACGTGCTCGGCCCCTGCCGTTGGGTTGCCGACGGCATTTCCGACGCCTGGAACAACTACATTTATCTCGTCAATGCCCAAGAAGAAAACGCCGCTTTGCGCCGCCGCGTGGACCAGCTTTCCGACGCTCTGAACATCGCCACGGAAGAGCGCGAAGAGCTTTTGCGCCTGCGCAATCTTTTAAGCATGGGCCCGCCCGACCTGTGGCAGGGCGTGGGCGCGAGGGTCATCGCCAACCGTTTGGGCCCCCAGGCGGCGCTGGTTTCCGTCACCCTGGACCACGGCTTTTTGGACGGCGCGGCCACCAACACCCCGGTCGCCACCCCGCGCGGCCTGGTGGGACGCGTCTTGCGCGCCTCGCCGCACGCGGCCACCGTGCTGCTGATCACCGATCTGAACTCCCGCGTGGCCGTGCTTTCGCAGTCGGGCCGCGTGCCCGGCATTTTGGCCGGCACGGGCGATGAAATGCTGGAAGTGGACTACGTGCCCC
>CBDTYX010000234.1:0-3516 GCA_965364745.1 uncultured Desulfovibrionaceae bacterium
CGGGTTTTCCCATAAGCCCCGCCCCCGCGCTTCGTCGGGCGGCGCGGCCTGCTCAAGCCCGGGTCCGGTCCCGGCCAGCAACCAGTTTAAAGTCACCCCTCCCAGCTTTGATACCTTTTGGATAAAATTAATATCCGGCGTTCGCTGGCCGCGCTCATAGCGGTAGAGGGTCTGTAGGTTTACGCCCAACCTGGCCGCGAACTCCTCGCCGCTAAGCCCCAGATCCGCGCGCAGCCCTCTGATCCTTTTGCCGATATCCTCCATAATCCAAATCCTGTACTTGTGCCCTTCCATGCCGGTCGGCCGGGAAAACGCCTACGCGTCAGCCGCGGCGCTGACCCACAAAAGACTGTTCCATGCGGCATTGACAAATAATGCCGCATGGTATAAAAAATAATTATATGTAATTGGAATTGCAATCCTCCGTTGACTTTAATGCTTTAAGGGCAAGAGGTCAATGTCCCTATCGCCGTTCGGAATCATGCTGCGCCGAACGGAAAATAAAAAAACAGCCCAATGTCCGCGCCGCCGGGGGATGTGCTGTAAAAATTCAACTCAGGAGACAGACAGAATGAAACCGGATGACCACCAGAACCGGGGCAAAAGCGAAGACAGGCCCGAGGCCGGGGAAAAACCTGAGCCGAATTTGCCGGAAAACCGGGATGAAACGGACCTGAAGGATGTAGCCGGATACCTGCGCTCTCCGGGGTACGCCCGAGCGGCTGAGCTGCTCAAAAAATGCGCGAAAAGCAAACCGAAAATTAAGCGTTAGCCAGGCTCGCTACCGTCTGAAAAATGCGGCAACTTGTGCGGGGCGCTATTTGCAGACAATATACTTGCCCCGCGGCAGCTTGGCCTCAAGCAGCTTGCGCAAATCTTCCGAAGCGCCCTGAGCAAAAGCGTCCTTGGCCAGCAAAACGGCCGCCCCCGGGGCGGTGTAAATATAAAGAGCGTCCCTGGTCTCATAAACCTTTTGTATGGACTCGTATTTCAGCCTGGCCTCGCCGCTGACCAGATCTCCGCTTTGCCTGGTCGAAAAATCGTCTTCCCTAAAGACGATTTCGAGATCGGCATTGAACAGGGCCGGGTAGCGCCGCACATAACGCCCGGGCAGGATAAACCAGGCCGCGTACAGCAAAAGGCAGATCACCGCCAGCGCCGGAAACAGAATCATGCCGACGAGATCAGTTCGGCCAAACAGCGCCCAGGCGGAAAGGGCGATAGTCAGCGCGGTGACCGCCAGAAAAAAGGCCTGCCCGTAGCGATAGTATTTGCCGCGAAACAGGTAGAACCAATAATATTTTTTATAGAGCTCAAGGGTATAGCGGGTTTTTATGACAATCATTGCGGCTCCTTTGTCCGTCTGAGGCCGCTTGCCTCAAAGCCGGTTGTCCAAGTTATGTTCAGTTTCGGCCGGGTAAAAGCTCGAAGCGGATTTGGGCAGGACCGAAGATGCACGCCCAAATAAATCGCGCCGGACAGCCGCGCAGAAACGGGGCTCTAGGAGGGAGAGAATATGCAGGCGTTGCTTTAACCGGGGCATAAGCGCTACAGCCGCCTTAATTGCCGGCAAGCTCTGCGGATTCCAGCAGCCTGTCGAGCACGGGTTCAAATTCCCCGATCCTGGCCGCTTCCCAGCAGACCGTCATCTGCACCACATACTTGGGAAAGCAGAAATGATATTGCCGGGCCTCAATCAGCGCCCCGGTGCCGGCCTGCTTGCACTGGTAAGACATGAGCAAAACTTTTTCCCCGTTGAGCTCAATTGCTTCGGCGGGACGCAGCTCCACCAGCGGCGTGCCCACAGCCGCAAGCGCCTGCTCAAGGGTGGGGCGGAAGAACTGGTTTACGTTCTGCGACCCGCCGGGCTGCTCGGTCATGCCCCGGATCATCAAAAAGCTTTCCGCAACCATCTGGCTGTCAAACACCACTATTTGCACGGTGGCGGAAGAGTCGGCCGAATTGGCGCTGAACACCGTATTTTGGTTCAAATACGAAATGTCCATGGACAGGGAGTCCCGGGCCAGATCGGCCCCTGCTTTTTCTTTCTGCAGATTGGCTTCTTTTGAAGAAACCCGCCAATCCGCCGGCAACTCCACGGCAATGCCGTAATCCATGTCATGCCTGAGATAGCCGCCGTCCTGCCCGGCCGCGCCTCCGGCAAGCGAGGCGACCTCGTCCTGCAGGCTCTTGTTTTTCAGGCCCATGAACACGACCAGGCCGATTAAAACCACGATCACCAGCCCGGCAATGCCGCCCGCGGTCCACAACGGCTTGTTCGTTTTTTTCGGCCCGGCCGGGAGATTTTGTTGTTCGCTTTCCATGAGGCGCCTCCTGTCAATTCCCTACCCTATATCCAAAAGGAGGCGCGGCGGCAATGCTCCGGAGCCGGCAAGACTGAAATATCATTCGCCGACAATAATCAACCCGCGGGGCTCTGCCGGCAACTTCCGGCCGCCGGCAAAAACCGGCTCAAACATCCAGCCCGGCCTGTCTGAGGCCCTGCATGACTTTATCCACAGTGCTTGGCTTGAAAAACAGCTTGATCATTATCTCGTTTCCGCTGTCCGGGAAATCGGGAACTATCCTTAACAGTTCGGCCAGTTCATTGCGCCCCTCTTCCAATTCGCCGAGCCGGCCGAGGGCGGCGGCCCGCATCAGCGGCCCCCACAGAAAGTCCGGGATGGATATATGCTTCGCCTCGGCCAGCGCCGCTTCATAGTCGCCGTTAAGGTAATGGGTGATAAAAAAGCCGCTCCGATACCAGGAGGGAACATGCGGATTCAGGCGCAGAGCTTCTTCAAGCAGACTCAAGCCCTTGTCCTTCTCTCCGGTCATAATCAGTTTGACTGCAGACGTCGCCATGATATTGGCGTTGGAAGGGTTGAGATCCAGGGCTTTATTCACATAATACAGAAAATTCTCTTTGTCCCGGCGCAGAAAATAGTTGTATGCCTTGGCCCAGTTTGCGTAATGGCTGCTGCCGTCAAGCTCGAACGCTTCTGCGGCCAGCTTCATGGAAAAGGCCAGGTCGTCGGGATCGATATCCGCGCCCCATTGGTAATTTGATGCGTATACGTCGGACAGCATCGCCTTTAATGAAGCCGAAAAGGGCTCGAGCTTGATTGCTTTTTCGATGGCCGCTTTTGCCTTTGCGTAATGCCGCGGCGTGAGCGATATCATCCAATAGTGATAAAACAGCATGGCCTCATAAACTTCAAGCCCAAATTCGCTGTAGTCCAATTCCCACTTGAGCCGGATCCGGTTAATGAAGCTGAAGCTATCGGCTATTCTGGAAACCAGCCGGGCGGCGATCTCGTCCTGAACGTCGAAAGTCGACTTGGAATCAAGATTCCCTTCAAATTTATCCGACCAGACGTGGAATCTTGTTTTGGCGTCAATCAAGGCGGCCCTGAGCCTGATCAGCCGCCCCTGCAACTGGGCGCTGCCGTTGATTATCAACCTGGCGTTCATTTTTCCGGCGAAATGTAATCGAAGGTTCCCAACGTCACACCG
>CBDTYX010000235.1:0-3490 GCA_965364745.1 uncultured Desulfovibrionaceae bacterium
CCCATTTTCCCTTCTGCTACAACAGGCGGGTAGGTCATGGATAAAACCTTACTGTTGCGGCTTGACCCCATTTTCCCTTCTGCTACAACGGACCTCTTCCGGGCTAAGAACCTGAATATGTTGCGGCTTGACCCCATTTTCCCTTCTGCTACAACGGGAAAGCACATGGCTAAACATTACCCAGAGTTGCGGCTTGACCCCATTTTCCCTTCTGCTACAACGTAAAATTAATGGGGCGATGGCTAATTTGTGTTGCGGCTTGACCCCATTTTCCCTTCTGCTACAACTGAGGAAAATTCATTGAGCACGCCCAGGCGTTGCGGCTTGACCCCATTTTCCCTTCTGCTACAACTGACCGCCTTGGAGTTGCAGGCCTCTGACGGTTGCGGCTTGACCCCATTTTCCCTTCTGCTACAACTTACTGTGAACAACCCCCTGAATAAACAGCATTATTCAGGGGGTTGTTCACAAATAAACGGCGCGGGAGGCGCTAGAAAAACGCCAGCTGTTCCATTTTTTTCTTTTTCTGTTTGGCTGATGCCTTAAAGCTGATGATATTTTCAAACTGCTTGTCTGTGAAATTCAGAATATCCACTTGGCCGCCATTGGGCAGGCTGTCCTTTATCTGGCGGACATACCGCTCTATTTTCTCTTTGCCGGGGCAGCAGCGCATGTAAACCGAAAGCTGGCAACGCTCAAATCCGATGTTCAGCAAAAATTTTCTGAACTGGTTGGCCTCTCTTCTTTCTTTTGCGGTAAGCACCGGTAAATCAAACATAACCAGGACCCACATAATTCTATACCTGTTAAGCGCGCTCATGGCGGTATTCCTCGAGGCTTTGCGCGGGGATAAGTTTTTCCGGCAAAGTTAAGGAGTTTTTTTCTCCGGCATAAACCTCGGCCAGGGATGTCGCCAAACGCTGCAGGCAAACGCTCACCGGGCTTATTTCTCCGCACAGCCGCATATCCGTGTGAATAAGCGCGGCCAAGAATTGTTTGCTTTCCGTATCAAGTTCCGTTTTTCCACCGTGCACCAAGCTTAAGACCAGCATGTCCGCCACAGGCCTGAATGGTTCCATCAAATCATCGGCCAGGGGCATGCTGTTGCGGCTGTTGTGGTGAAACATGCCGAAGGCGGGGTGCAGGCCGGAAAGCACAATGGCCCTGGCTGTGGCCGCGCGCAAAATGGCGTAGGCATAGTTTAAAAGGGCGTTGACGGTGGGTTCGTCGCGGTCGCGGCGAAAGTTTTTACCGAAGCACAGCGGCCAATAAAGGGCCGCGGCCGTGGCCTCGCAATTGCCCGAATCCCCGGAGCGCACAGCTTTGGCAAGCTCTTTGAGGTGGCCGGCTTTTTGGTTTAAAGCTTCAGCAAGCTGGGCCTGAAGATTGATTTTGGCGGCGATAATGCTTTGCCACAGGCGTTTTTGCAGGGGCAGGGAGGCGCTTACCTGTTGTCGCATACGCAGGCTTTGCAAGTGATGCCCTTCAAGCGGCAAGGATATGGAAACCGGGCGCATGCCTGAGTTGCAAAACACTACCGGCACGCAGCGCTCGGCAAGCGCGGAAAGTAAATTGGCGCTGATGACCGTTCCGTATCCGGCCACCAGCACCATGCTCAGGTCATCCAACGGCAAACGCCCCAGGCGTTTGCCCTCGTTCATCACGCAAAGAAAGCCTTGTTCTTTACATAAGTAACGATCATTCCCGTTTATTTCCACAAGGTGCGGCAACATGACCAGGCCTCGCTTTGTAAATAACCTTACCCGCCGGGGTGACAAACAGCGCTTTGGCGTTCATTTTTTGCAAAGTAGTCGCCACAGGCGCCCAAAACGTGAACGGATCTCTTTTGTCACTGTTTCGCTTGTCGGCATTCGCTTCCGCATGTTCTACAATAGTTATTTGTCCGTTCGAGGATAGCTTTACAACATAGTATATTTTTTTTAATCCATCCTGCTCAAGTTCAATCATATCATTTTTGAAAAGACGCATAATGTGCGCATAATTCTTTTCGGCATATTCAGATTGAAATTTAGTTTTTTTATTATTGGCATCAAAGCTGGAAACCACTTCACTAATCCACTTGCCTTTGTCATTCATATAAATGTCAAACCAGGCGTTGCTGGATCCGGATAGCCCTTTATAAATTTTGCCGTTTTTGTCGGATATGGGAATAAGCTTCTCTGTTTCAACAATACGTATTCGTCTTATATTTTTTGCTTGCGCAGCCTGGGCAAAAGCAGCGGCAAAGTCTTTATCCGGAATATTCACAAACTCTTTTAAGATTTGTTTTGCATTATTCTTCACTTTCATGCCTTCAGCCCGGGTAAGCAGCTCCAGGCACTCCGTGAGCGGCCTTTCTGTCACATCGCGCAGCAATTCCGCACGAAGTTTGATTTCTTTTATGTCCAGCAGGTGTTCCGGTTTTGTAAACGCCTCCACGGGCTTGCGATGTTGGGCGTTTTTTGGCTGCCCGTTAGGGGCAAGGATGCCGTAGGCTGTTTCCGCATGCAGGGCCGCTTCAATGCCGTGATCGGCCTTGTGGGAGATGACTATGGCGTTTAACCTGGTCAGAACTTCGGTGCGAAATCCGGGCCACGGTTCGGGGAACCCGGCCAGAAATCTGCGCGCGCCTTCATCGCCGGCAATGGCGCTGTGCTTGGCCGCCCGCTGCAGCAGGGCGCGCTCTGTAACGCCTATAATGGCAGCATCGCGCGCGTGGTGGGTGTGGTTGTTGCGGTCTTTACGGGGAAAGCCCCATCTGTGGGCCAGAAGCGAGGTTAACTTGCCCGGAGTAACCCAAACCTGATTGGGGTTGCAGATCGCGCACAGGTATTCCCTGGCGACTCTGGATATGTATTGCGTATCTGTGAGATGGCGGGCCAGAAATTCCTCGTTCTCCTCAAATTGCTGCATGGCGTCTTCGGCAAAGCGCCATTTTTTATTTCTGGGCAACTTCTCCGCCCGCCTCAGAATTTCGGGCCAATTGTAACCGGTTCGCCGGTTGAAGGCCTCAAAGGGGCTGCTGCGGTTGCCTTTGTCCCTGTTGGCCCGGCGAAGTACAATGGTTTTATTGGCCGGGGAGTCATCCAGCGTGCGAGATACAGGCAAAATGTGCTCTATTTCAACATCATCGCCAAACAGCCGGGCGAATGAAATATGCTCCCCGGTGTATACGCAGCAACGCGCGGCCGGGTCTTCGGCCAATTCTTCCCACAGCCGCATTCGGAGCATGCTTTCGGAAGTTATGGCAATGCCGTTTTCTTCCAGCTTCTTACGTCTGGCGTCGTTAAGGGCTTTTTCTTTTCTTTGGCGCTCGGCGATTTCTTTTTTGGCCTGGGCGCCGTTTTTTAAATCCCTGGCCACTTCAAGCACTATTTGCGCGGGCAAACCATAGAGCTTGATGATTTCATTGACCACGCGGCGCAATTGGTTCAGGGCCACGTGAACGGTGGGGTTGGCAATGCGGCCGTAACGTTTTTCCAGCTTATCC
>CBDTYX010000236.1:0-3485 GCA_965364745.1 uncultured Desulfovibrionaceae bacterium
ATTACCCCGCAGTTGCAGGGCATCGGCGGCGCCACGGTGGCCAATTTCTTCCGCAAAGAAAACCTCCAGTCCGTGGTTTGGGCGCGCATCATTTCCAACCCCCACGTGCCCAACGAATGCGCCCGCATCTCCTGGGCTCTGGGCGACGCCAAAGTCATGACCGTCATGGCCTTGGACGAAAATTTTTAAGGCGGCGAGATTGCGCCTCCGGCGACCGGAGGGCTCCGCGCCCTCTGAACTCAGCGCCAGGGGATAATCCCCTGGACCCTGGTTAAATAAGAAGTTTAGCCTTTGTATTTTTACGGAAAATCCTATGCTGCAACAACTTTTCAAACATATTGACTCCCTGCACGAGTTGGCCCTGGAACTGCAAACCGGACTTACCGCCCGGCCGGCCATCGGGCCCGGCGACGGCGGCGACGGGGAGCTTGCCCGCGCCGAGTATCTGGCTAAAACGCTGGACCGGCTTGGTTTTCCGTCCATACAATGGATCAAGGCTCCGGATGACCGCGTCAATTGCGGTTTTCGACCCAATTTATATACGATCATTCCCGGCCGCGACGCCTCCCGCACGTTCTGGATCGCCGCGCATATGGATGTGGTGCCGCCGGGCGATCTTGGCCTATGGCAAAGCGACCCCTTCACTTTGCGCCGCGAGGGAGATTTCATTTACGGACGCGGCGTGGAAGACAACCAGCAGGGGCTGGTTTCCTCCATTCTGGCGGCCAAGGCCTTGCTTGACCTTAAGCTTGTCCCGGCCTGCAACCTCGGCCTGCTGCTTTTGGCCGACGAAGAAGACATGAGCGAATTAGGCGCGGAATATCTGCTGAAACATCATCCGGACCTGTTCGGACCCGCTGATGTTTTTCTGGCGCCCGATGCCGGGGTGGAAGACGGTTCCCAGGTTGAAATCGCGGAAAAGCATATGCTCTGGCTCAAATTTACGGTGACGGGCAAGCAGTGTCACGCCTCCATGCCGCAAATGGGCGTCAACTCCCTGCATGCCGCTGCCGCCCTGATTATGCGCCTGGATGAGCTTTATGAGCGCTTTCCCTTGCGCGATAACTTATACCTGCCGCCCGGCTGCACTTTTTCCGCCACGCGCAAAGAGGCCAACGTACCCAATGTGGCCGTGATTCCGGGCAATGATGTCTTTTATTTCGACTGCCGCATCTTGCCGCAATACAACATTGAGGACGTGCTGCACGCGGCCGGCGAATTGGCCGGGGCAGTGGCCGCACAGTACGGCGTGGAAATAAAGTGCGAGGAATTCCGGAGGCAACAGGCGGCCGCGCCCACCCCGCAAGACGCCCCCATTGTGCGCAAAACCGCGCGGGCCGTGCAGACGGTTTACAATGTCGCCCCGCAATTTCGAGGCATCGGCGGCGCCACGGTGGCCAATTTCTTCCGCAACAGCGGTTTTGACAGCGTAGTCTGGATGCGCACCCTGAACAACCCGCACACGCCCAATGAGCGCGCCCGTCTGTCTTTTATCGTCAACGACGCCAAAGTAATGGCCGCCACAGCTTTAGATGAAAACTGATCCCAAAATTCCCGTTTTTTCCGAACAACCTTCGCCCACCTCCCCTACCCTACCCCAAAACAACCGGGATCCAGGGGATCATCCCCCGGCGCGGAGCCTAGAGGGCGCAGAGCCCTCCGGCCGCCGGAGGCAAACCTCCGCCCCCCTGCCCGCCGTATTTGACGCCGTCATTGTGGGCGGCGGGCATGCGGGCTGCGAAGCGGCCATGGCTTTGGCCCGCCTGGGTTTCAAAACTCTGCTCTTGACCATGTCCATTACGCGCCTCGGGCATTTGTCCTGCAACCCGGCCGTAGGGGGCCTGGCCAAAGGGCATATGGTGCGGGAAATCGATGCCCTGGGCGGCATGATGGGCCTGTGGACCGACGAGGCGGGCATTCAGTTTCGCACCCTGAACACCAGCAAGGGCCCGGCCGTGCGGGCCACGCGGGTGCAGGTGGACCGCAAGCTTTACGCGGCTGTGGTGCAGCGGGACATCCTAGCTCAAGCCGATTTGCGGGTGGTCGAAGATACGGCTGTGGATCTTGTAAATGAGCGCGACGAAAACGGCGCGGCGCGGGTGTGTGGGGTGCGCACGGCCGGCGGTCTGGAATTCTCTTCCCGCCTGGTCCTTTTGACCACCGGCACTTTTTTGCAAGGCAAGCTGCATATGGGGGAGGAGTCTCTCTCCGGCGGCCGGCTGGGCGATCCGGCGGCCGAGGGCCTGTCGCGGGTCTTGGCCGATTTGGGCCTCACCCTGGGGCGGTTTATGACCTGCACCCCGCCGCGCATCAAAAAGGACGGGGTGGATTTTTCACGCCTGGAAAAACAACTGGGCGATGAACCGCCGCCGCGCTTCAGCTTTCACGGTCCGGCCCCGAAAAATCCGCAGGCCCCGTGTTATGTGGCCTATACCACCCCGGCCGGGCACGATTTCATCCGGGCGGCGCTTTCCCGTTCGGCCATGACCAATGAGCTGCGCGAAGGTGAGGGCCCGCGCTATTGCCCGTCCATTGAAGATAAAATCGTGCGCTTTCCGGACAAGGAGCGCCATCAGGTGTTCATCGAGCCGGAAGGCCTTGATTCGCCCTGGTGCTACCCCAACGCCCTGCCCACGGGTTTGCCTGTGGAAACGCAACAGGCCCTCATCAACGCCATGCCCGGCTTTGAGCGGGCCGAAATCGCCCAGCCCGGCTACGCCATTGCTTATGATTACGTGCCGCCCACCCAGCTTTTCTCCACCTTGGAATGCAAAGCTGTACGCGGGCTGTATCTGGCCGGACAGATCAACGGCACTTCCGGCTACGAGGAGGCCGCGGCGCAAGGCCTTTGGGCCGCGCTGAACATGGCCTGCTCCCTGCGCAACGCCCCTCCGTTTATTTTAGGCCGAGATGAAGCCTACATGGCCGTGCTGGTGGATGACCTGGTGACCAAAGGCACGGAGGAGCCGTACCGCATGTTTACCTCCCGGGCCGAGCACCGCCTGCTCCTGCGCGAAAGCAACGCCGATGCGCGCCTGACCCCCAAAGGCCGGGCCCTGGGCCTGGTGGGAGACGCGCAGTGGGCCCTGTTTACGGAAAAATATGCGGCCGTGGCCCGCTTGCGTGAAGCGCTGAGCAGCACGCGTCTGACCCCTGATGAGCCCACCGCCAGGTGGCTGGCCGAGCGGGAGGAGCCCGCGCCCGGCAAAGCCCTGACTCTGGCCGAACTTTTGCGGCGCCCGGCCCTAAGCATCACGGATCTGGCCTTTTTCCTGCCGGAAATTGCCGAGGCCAAGCCGGACGTGCTGCATGAAACAGAGGTGGAAGTGAAGTATGCCGGCTACCTGGCCCGACAGGCCGACCTCGTGGCGCGCGGCGCGACGCTGGAGCATGTGCGGCTGCCCGCTGACCTGGATTATAGCGCAGTGGCCGGCCTTTCCGCTGAGGTTATGGAAAAGCTGTCCAAAATGTTGCCGCGCACTTTA
>CBDTYX010000237.1:0-3472 GCA_965364745.1 uncultured Desulfovibrionaceae bacterium
CTCTTTGTATATTACTTTATAGGTTGTTTATTTGGGCTTCGACAAACGATATATTCTTTTTAACAGGTGAGTTTAATTCATCCATGAAATATTTTGAAATTTCTTCGGTGTTAAGCGGATTGCACTGCTTCGCCTGTGTGGGCGAGCACTTGAGTTTCGCCAGGGCCGCGGATGAGCTGTACATCACCCCCAGCGCGGTCAGCCATCGCATCAAGCAACTGGAGACCCGGTTAGGCTTTGCGCTGTTTCATCGTTTCACCCGGCGCATCGCCTTTACCCCTGAGGGGCAGCGTTTATTTGAAGCCCTGCGTTTCTCTTTAAGCGGCATCGGCGAGGAAATACGCCAGATTCGCAATCAGGAAATGCGGGGCATTTTGGTGGTGGCCTGCACGCCTTCCTTTGCCCGCATTTGGCTGGCCCCGCGTCTGGCCCATTTTAATGAGACTTATCCCGGCATTGACCTGCATTTGCGCTGCCACAATAATTTGGTGGATTTCGAGACCGAGAATTTCGACCTCGCCATCTGCTACAGCGAGGGGCGCCACCCGGATCTGCACACCACCCCGCTTATGCCCGAACAGATAACCCCGGTATGCACGGCGGCTTATGCGGCTAAGCATGGTTTGTGGGATTGTCCGGCGGCGCTGAAGGATTGCTTGTTGCTGCACGACAGTACGCCCTGGCCCAACGCGCAATTTTTTTCCGAATGGAGCATGTGGGCGGATCTCGCCGGGTTGGAAGGAGTGGATTTTCGCAGCGGGTACAGCTTTGACCGCTCTGAACTGGCGGTTAAAGGCGCGCGCGAAGGCTACGGCATTGCTTTGGGCAGGGTGAAACTCGTGGGCGATTCTTTAAACACCGGAGAGCTGGTGGCGCCATTCAGGCAGTTCTGGCCGTCGCCTTTAAGCTATTACTTGGTGTGCCCCCACGAACGGGCGGAAAGCCCGCGCGTGGAAGGATTTTATCGTTGGATACAGGGGCATGCGGTTTGAACGCGGCCGGGTCTGAGGGTTCATGCCCGGCCGCGCGGTCCTTGTCTGCTTTTGCTTAATATAACTTTATTTCCGTGCCCGGAGGGCTCTTAAAAAATTTCCGCAATTTGCTGATGTTGTTTCGATGTGCCTCTTCATACGGCGGCCAAAGGCCTATAATCCCCTTGTTAAGATATATGGACATGAACGTGTCGAGATCAGCCACCGGGCTGTCGGGATCTTTTTTTAATTGCGCGTACAATTCGGACAGATAATAAGTGATGCTGTCGATAAATTCCTTGCCATAACCGCCGTTGCGGATGGTTGCCGATCGGCCGTGGGAAGGCAGGATTTTGTCGATATCCAGAGCGCGCAACTGCTCATAGTTGTTCAGGTGAACCGGAATATCCTGCGGGGCGGCAATGAACGGAATGGTGTCCTCCAACATATCGCCGGCCAACAGGAGCTTATAGCCGGGTAGATACAGACAGACGCTGTCTTCGCTGTGGATGTTGAAATTATACATAACCACTTCCAGATCATCCAAAAACACGGACACCGTTTGATCAAAAACGATATCCGGCAAGTGCAGCGGGTTGATGGCCGGGTTACCCCAGAGAGTTCCGTCTTCAATGGCGTCTTTCTGGCGCAGAAGCGTGTCGCGGGTTTTGCGGCAAGCGATGATGTTGGAATCTTTATACAGCTCATTGCCGCCCACATGGCCCAAGTGCCAGTGGCTGATGGCCACGGTAAACTTGGTAATGCCCAGTTCGGTTTCCAGAAACGTTTTTATCTCTCCGGCCTGCTCCGGAGAGCACAATGTGTCATAAACAATAGCCATGTTGCGTTTGTGAATCACATAAACAGCCCTGCCCAGGGTTTCGCAGCAGTTGTAGGCCCAAGTATTTTTCATCTGGCTGCTCAAGGGCGGAGTGTCGGGTTCGGCATCGCCGCCGGCGTAAAAAGCCAATAGATTCGGATTCAGGGTGTAGACGTCGTGCATAGTGCTCCCTCTGGTTCGGCCCGGAAAAAAGTATTTATTTTCGGGCATAAACCTAAAAATAAAAGTTAACGCCGCTGTTTGCCGCAGCGCGTGAACAAAACCAATATGGATAAAGAGAAAAAACAGAACGGCGTAAATCTGCGCCTAAACCCGGAAGATGTGCGACCGGCAGAAAAATGTCTCTGCCGCATTGACATAGTTTATAGGCGGAAAATTATATTTGTGTCAACATGATTCCTGCAAATCAGGTTTGCTGTGCCGCGGACAGAGCATCTCGCCGCATTTTGAGTAGCTGTTAAGCGCTGCGGCAGGCAAATTTTTTGAAGTATGCCGATTGAGAGGAATGATGAGGAGACATGCTTGTCGATACTTTTACATTGACCCGCGCCGGATATTTCGTACGACCGGACCATATGTTTAGTATAAAATATATTAAGCGGCCTTCCATTACGGCGTCAGGGCAACAAACAGACGCATAGCCGGCGTGGGAATATGCTAAAATGCGCCTGCCCCGCAACGTGGACATTGTGCAGAAAATCGGATATAAATCTGCTTTAAGAGTTTCCTGAAAGACACTTTGCTGTTTAGTTGCCGGCCATATTTCGGGCGGGCGCAAATTGCGATGAGGCGTTAAGGTCTTGCCGCGGTTTTTTGCTGTCTATTTTCAGGCGCGGAAAGCTTTAGGGCGAGACGCAGCAATATCCCGTATTTTTTAGGAGGTTGTATGAAGAGGTTTTTAGTCTTGTTCATGGCGTCACTCGTGGTGGGCATTTTTGGCGTATCTTCGGTGCAGGCCGAGGAAGGCCCCATTGTCATCGGCTCCATCTGGGATCAGGTGGGCATTGCCGCGCCTATCGGCCAGGCGGGCCTGCGCGGCAGCCAGGTGGCCATTGAGCTTATCAACGAAGAAGGGGGCATTTTCGGCCGTAAGGTGGAGTTGTACAACATTGACGGCCAGAGCGACGCCACGCTGATCGCCAATGCGTCTTCCCGCCTGATCAACGAACTTAAGGTGCCCTGCGCCGTGGGCCTGGAGGATGACTCCCTGGCTTCGGCCTCCGCGCCCATTTTCCAGGACGCCAAAACCGTGCTGCTGGTGGGTACGGCTACCACGCCCACCATTCCGGGTATTGGCGATTATATTTTTCTGAACGCCTTTGGCGACAACATCCAGGGCCGCGCCGCCGCCAAATTCGCTTACAAGCTGGGCTGGCGTAAGGTGGCCGTGATTCAGGACAGCGCCAGCGCCTACAGCACCGACATCACTAAATTCTTCTCCGACGCGTTCAAAGAATTTACCGGCGATCCCAATGCCATTGTGCATGCGGAAAACTATCAGACCGGCGACACCAACTTCACCGCTCAGCTTACCCGCTTAAAGGCTGTGATGGCTAAGGAAAAGGTGGACGGCATCATGCTGGCGCCGCCTTTCCCCCAGGATGCGCCCATTATCGCCAAGCAGATGAAGTCTTTGGACATCAAGTTGCCCGTGCTTATG
>CBDTYX010000238.1:0-3449 GCA_965364745.1 uncultured Desulfovibrionaceae bacterium
CCCCTTAAGGTTCCCCTCTCCCGAACCCTCTCCCCTCCTGATCCCTGATTGAAGGATGGCGAGGGGCATGTTGATTTGGCCTGAAAGCGCTGACTGTAGGAGGCGAACGGCGAACCGAAAGGCACGGGGCCGTATCCATCCAGCTTTGAATGAAGCGCAGCGCAGTGAAAAAACGCGGGGCCAAGGCTCTCTCTCGTACCGTCATTCCCCGGGAAGCCTGGGAATCCATGCCTTTAACCGGAGGCGGCGGGAAAGTTGAACGCCGCGGGAAAAGCGGGAGCGAGGGGAAAGAGAAAAAGGCAAATAAGGACCGGGTCCCCTGGTCAAGCCGGGGAATGACGGACGCGGGAGGGCGGAGACCGGGACGGAACAGTAAGCGAGCGCGCTCAGCAGCAAAAGAGAAGAAAGCAAAAAAACACCCCCTGCCCTCCCCCAATAAGGGTTAAGGAAAGGGAGGGGTCCGGGGAGGAAAAACCTTAAGGGGTCGCGCCCCTTATGGTTTTCCCTCCCCGGCGGCCTGCGTAAACCGCCTAAAGCCGCCTAGGCCGTCACCCTCTGAATAACCAAATTTTCCACATCCATGCGGCCGAGTTTGCGGTTGTGGGCTTCGACGATGTGGCCGACGTTGCCGGCTTTCAGGCGGCGGCCGTACCATTCGTAGGAGATGACGGTTGCGGCGTCGGCGGCCACGGGGTCGGCCGAAGCGATGACTTCGCCGGGCTCAAGGACCACGCCGGGCCCGCCGGGCCCTCTGGAGCTCAAGACGCGGGTGGCGTCAATGACCGCAAGGTCGGGCTTTAAGAGCGTGCACATATCCACAATGGCCGTGGCGAGGCCATAGCGCGAGTGCATGGCCATGCGGTCCCAGACCAGGCCCATCTGGCCTTTGAGCGAGAGCGATACGCCCGCGCCGCCGTGGCTTTTGGCTACGGGCGCGGCGATAAGCACATCGGCCTCGAGCACGTCGCGCATGACTTTGTTTTCCCGCATTTCTTTGCCTTGCGGGAAGGCGGCGTCCGCGTAAAAACGCTCGTCCATGAGGTGGCGGCAAATGCCGGGGGCCACCGCGTCGCAGGCGGCCAGGATGCCGGACAGGCGCAGGGCGTCGGCGGCATTGTGCAGGGAGTGGTCGAGCACCAAAACCTCTCGCGCTCCGGCTTCCTTGACCATGAGAATGAGCTCGCGGACCACGTCGGGATGGGTGTTGGCGGCGGTTTCCGGGCCTTTGGCGAAGCTCATGTTCGGCTTGATGACCACCTTCTGGCCGGGCTTTACGAACCGGGCCATGCCGCCCAGGGTGTCGACCGCGGCCCGGGTCGCGGCGGCGGGCGCGCCTTTGGCGACAGCGATGTCGGCCGGGCCGGTCAGGCCTTCCGCCGCGGCGCGGATGGGCGGCAGAAGGCCGCCGGCGGCCGACAGCCAGATGAGGCCGTGCATTTGCCACTTAAGAAACGAACGTCTGTCCATGTTAGGCTCCTGAAGGGGCATAAGCTCCCCTTTATGCTCATGTGAACAGAAAGCCGGATGAATGTAAAGGGGCGGGGAGGACATGTTGGTTTGATTTGAGGGACAGCAGGCCCAAAGGGGCAAAGGCAAAAGGCATGGAATAAAGCTGTGCCCGTACCCATTCGGGCTTGAGCGCAGCGAAAGAATGCGAGCCGAATACGTCCCCGCCTACCGTCATTCCCTGTGTAGACCGGGAATTGCGCTTCCTTCGCCTGGGGCGGCTTAAGGGAAAGACAAAAACCTCTCCTGCCCCTCAATAAGGGTTAAGGAAAGGGAGGGGTTCGGAGAGGGAAAAACTAAAGGGGGGCGAGCCCCTTGCGGCTTCCCCTCCCCGTTCGCGCTGCCTTAGCTGGGCCTTGCCCAATCGGCTTTGGTTGACTATATTAAAAAGCACATAAAAGGAGTTCGCCATGTCCCGTACCAAAAAAATTGTTCTTGGCGTCATTGCTGCTGTTGTGGTTCTGGTCATTGCCGCGCTGGCCGCGGTATCTTTGCTCCTTAACCCCAACGCGTACAAAGACCGCATCGCGGCGGCCGCGGAAAACGCTCTGGGCCGCAAAGTGCAGATTGAGGGCGATTTGTCCCTGTCGGTTTTTCCCTGGGTAGTTATCGAGACTGGAGCCATTCGGGTGGAGAACCCGGCCGAGTTCGGCGGCGGGGACTTTGTGTCCCTGAAGCAGGCGGCGTTGAGCGTGAAGCTGATGCCGCTTTTAACCGGCAGCGTGCGCGTGGATAAAGTCACGGCCACGGACATGGTCGTGCTGCTCGTGAAAGATAAAAACGGGCGCGGCAACTGGGAATTTAAACCTGCCCCGGCCGATGCCGGAGCGCAGGGCGCCGGACAGGACACGGCGCAGGATACGGGCGAGGCCCCGGCGGCTTCCTCCGGCGACTCTGCGGGCCAGGGGCTGGACATCGCCATTTCCAGCCTGGAACTGGTCAACGCGGACATCACCTACCGTGATCTTGCGGCCGGCGCCACTTATCAGGTCAAACAATTCAACTTCAAGGGCGACAACCTCGTTCCCGGCGAAGAATTTGCAATGACGGCCTCGGGCCTGGCCATCGCCACCAAGGAGGCCCTGAGCGCGGGTTTCAAGCTGGACACCGCGGGCGAGGTCAACCCGCTGACCATGACCGGCACGCTCTCCTCTGTAAATTTCAGCGTGAACGCCGAAGGCAAGGGCGTGCCCGGCGGCAAGGCCGCGCTTGACTTTGCGGGCAACGTGGACGCCTCGCAAGGCCTGAAGCTGATTGTGCTGACCATCGACAGCTTAAAAGCCAACGCCATGGACGCCGATTTGAGCCTGTCCGGCAAGGCGGAAATCCCGCAGGACTACCGCCAAACGCGCCTGAATGTGAGCAGCCTGGAAGCCCAGGGCTTTGACGGCAAGCTTTCCTTCAAGGGCGACATCGCCCCCCTGGCCTTAAACGGCAAGGGCGAAATCAGCATGAGCGGCTCCATCAAGAAGCTGCTGGCGGCCTTGGGCTCGCCCCTGCAGACCCAGAACCCGGCCGCTTTGGAGAAGTTTGAGCTTGCGAGCCCCATTGAGCTGACCCCGGACAAGGGCATCAATTTATCCAACCTGGACATGACCCTGGACAGCACCAAAATCGCGGGGAACCTGGCCGTGAATCCCGGCGCGCTCATGGGCGGCAAGGGCGGCCTGACCGTGAACAGCGTGCTGAAAATAGACGCGGTTAACGTGGACGACTATCTGCCGGTGAAAGGCGCGGCTCCGGCCAAGACCGAGGGCGCCGCGCCAAAATCCGCCGCGCGATGAATCATATGAGCGAGGCGTGGCGGCAATGGCAAACGAGCGAGCGCCTTACCCTCTGCGGTAATGCGGCCGTCCTGGTCGATCGCCTCAAGGCCACGGAGCAGTTCCACAGCCTCGTTCCAGGCCGGCTTCGGAGGCGGGTCGAGGAAGGCGAGGGCGGCC
>CBDTYX010000239.1:0-3420 GCA_965364745.1 uncultured Desulfovibrionaceae bacterium
AGTGCTGAAAGAAATAGCCACCGGGCATTATGAAGGCGATGAAATTTTATGCGCTCTGGTGAATCTGGAACCGCACGACGTGGTTTTGGAGTTGGGGGCCGGCATCGGGGCGCTATCTTCCGTGGTTTTAAGCCGAAAAAAAGCGGCCGGCTGGGTTTGCGTGGAAGCCAACCCCGACCTGCTGCCCCTGATCCGCAAAAATCACAAACTCAACAATATCCCCGGCGTGGACATCATCAACGGCGCGCTGGGCAATGATCCCGCCCAAACAGAGCGCGACTTTTATGTGAAGAAGGATTTTTGGGACAGCTCTCTGCTGCGCCCCGAGAAATTTGCGGCCGTAAAAAGAGTGTCCATCCGTCAGTTCAGCGATATTTTGGCCGAGTACCGGCCCACATTCATTATTTGCGACATTGAGGGCGGCGAATACGAGCTGTTTGCGGGAGAGGTCGATCTTGGCCCCGTGCGCAAGGTGTGCATGGAAATCCACATTGCCGGGCAAAGCGAACTGGACAGGCTTGACGCGTTTTTTCAGAAACGCGGCTTTGCTCTTAAGCCGCCGCCCCTACGCCTGGGCGTAAATTTTTGGCAGCGTTAAATATTGTTGTTGTCAATGGTCGTACCGGAAATCTCTCCGGTTCCCAGACTGCCGCACGGTCCGGCACCGGCGGAAGGCAGGCTTAAGTCTTGATCGGCCAGAATTTTGGCCAAAATGGTGTTGGACACCAGCATGCCGTTGCGGGTCAGGCCCAGATGATTGTTGCGGATGCGAATCAACCCTTTCTGGTATAAAAGATCCATAAGCCGCTGGTGCCTGGCCACGAAATTTTCACCGCTGAAAGCCTGGTAAGCGCGTAAATCCAACCCCTTAACCGTGCGCAGCCGCAGCATGATCATTTCCGTAACCTGGGCGGCGTGATCCAAGGTTTCCCCGTTGCGCCCGATCTCTCCGCTCCGCGCCGCCTGGCCGTACTCGGCCAGATTTAAAGGATTGCTCCAGCGCCGGTTGTTAATGGTGGACACGGCGGAGGGGCCCAAGCCCAGATAATCCCGGCCTTCCCAGTAGCCTATATTGTGGCGGCACTGAAAGCCCATGCGGCTGAAATTGGAAATTTCATAGTGCATGTAACCCTGCTCTTCCAAAAAATCGGCCGCATCCATAAACATGTGCGAAAGCTGCTTGTCGCTCGGCATATGGATAGCTTCGCGTTCATTTTGCTCGCCCAGGGGCGTGCCCGGCTCCAGGGTCAGCCCGTAGGCGGAGAGGTGCTCGGGCTTCAGGGTCATACACACAAACTTGAGCTCTTCCAGCCACTGCCGCGAACGCTGCCGGGGAATGCCCCACATCAGGTCGAGGTTGAGATTGGTAAAGTCGGCATCCCGCGCGGCTTGCACGGCTTTGATGGCCTGGGTGGCCGAGTGCGGCCGGCCCAGGGTTTTCAGCAAATTGTCGTCCAGGCTCTGCACGCCGAGGCTTAAGCGGTTAACGCCGGTTTTGCGCAGTTCGTGCAGGTAAAACATCTCCAGGGCTGATTCCGGGTTGGCCTCAAAAGAAATTTCCACGTCCGCAGCCAGAGCAAAACGATGGGCCAGGCTATCCACAATAAGGCCCACCGTGCGCGGGGGCAGTAAGCTGGGCGTGCCGCCGCCGAAAAAAACGGTCTCCACCGGAATATTGCCCAGACGCTCGCCCCAGAGCGTGATTTCCTGAAGCAGGGCATCCACATAAATGAGCGGATCCTCGGAAGACGGTTCCCAGGAATGAAAAGAGCAATAAGCGCACTTGCGCACGCAAAAAGGGACGTGAATATATATTTGCATTATTTTTTAACCCAGCCTCCGGGAGAGGGGAACCCAAAGTAGCTGAGCCCCTTTAGGTTCCCCTCTTCCGGACCCTCTCCCCTCCTGAACCCCAATTTTGGGGGAACAGGGATCATATCTCGCTGAGAAACGTCAAAATTCCGTTTAATTCAGCCGCATAAAACAAAATATGCATAAATGATGCCGGGCGTCAATGCGGCTGGAGGTCGCGAGGTACAGGGCTAGAGCATTTAACACTTGAAATAATATATTTGGCAAATGCTCTGGCGGTATGAAGCGAAGCGTAATATCGCCCGCAACAAAAGCGTAGGCGACACTTGTTTTCGCCGTTAAGCGCCTTTGCCAAGCGTTAAATGCTATAAGATGCGGGCGCAGGCTCGGCTTTTACATCAGCCACCCGGCCGCCGGCGAGGCGCACAAGCAGGTCCGGGGTGAGCGGAAACATGGAGTTGGGCGTGCCGGCCGCGGCCCAGACGGTCTCTTCGGCCATGAGGTCTTCGTCAATGAATACGGTCATGGCCTGGGCGTGGGCCATGGGCGGCACGCCGCCAATGGCGTAACCGGTAACTTCGCGCACAAAAGCGGCATTGGCCTTGCCCGGGGCTTCGCCGGCCAGGGCAGCCACCTTTTTTTCGCAGACCCGGTTTTTGCCGCTGGTGATCACCAGAATGCCGCGTCCGCTCGTTTCGCCGCGAAAGATAATGGACTTGACGATCTGGGCCACATGGCAGCCCATGACTTCGGCCGCTTCCTGGGCGGTTTTTGTGGATTCTTTAAATTCCACCACGTCAATATCCAGGCCCTGTTCGCGCAGGTAGTTCTGGAATGCGGCGGCTGTAGGGTTGAGTGTGCTCATAATCCTAATAGCCTGAGTCTAATTTTTTTATTTCAACCAGGGTTTCGAAAGGGGCTTAGGCCCACGCCTTGCGGACCTCATCCCTAAGGCTCGCTTACTTACGTGCTCGCCAAGGGCTGCTTCGCCGCTGGAGGCTCGCGGGAGGGAGTCCAGAGGGAGGGCAGAGCCTCCCTCTGGCCGGCGGCGGCGGCGCGTTCCTTTTAAATATCCCCTTTGCCCAATCGCTTGGCGATTTCTTTGGCGGCCGTGCGGCCCGCGCCCATAGCCAAAATGACCGTGGCCGCGCCGGAAACGATGTCGCCGCCGGCAAAGACGTTGGGGATGGAGGTTTCCCCGTGTTCGTTGACTTCAACGTAGCCGCGTTTGTTCAGGGTCAGCTCTTTGGTGGCTTCCAGCAGTACGGGGTTGGCCTGGGTGCCTACGGCGATGATGGCCAGGTCCGTTTGCAGGGTATAAGTGTCGTTCGGAACGGGTTCGGGGCTGCGGCGGCCCGAGGCGTCGGGTTCGCCGAGACGCATGCGTTGCAGTTCAACAGCCGAAAGCGCGCCGGTGTCGTCGCCCATAAAGCGCAGGGGCGCGGCTAAAAGTTCCAGAATAATGCCTTCTTCCTCGGCGTGCTCCAACTCTTCCAGACGGGCGGGCATTTCGTCGCGGGTGCGGCGGTAAACAATGCGCACTTCTTCCGCGCCCAGGCGCAGGGCGGTGCGGGCCGCGTCCATGGCCACGTTGCCGCCGCCGAACAC
>CBDTYX010000240.1:0-3395 GCA_965364745.1 uncultured Desulfovibrionaceae bacterium
GGAGGGAAAACCTAAAGGGGCTTAGCTCCTTTTGGTTTTCCCTCCCCGGCGCGCCCGTACAAATCTACTTACTGCCCGGCCGGGGGCATGAAGTCGGAGATGTTCTGGCGGAGCTTGTGGGTTTCCAGTTCTGAAACGGCCATTTTGCCGTACAGGGTTTCCGGGTATTGCTCGGCAAGTTCTTTGAGCAGAGAGGCCCAACGGGCGGTGTCGCCCGAGGTTTTATACAATTGGGCCAGCCGGAAGCGCAACGAGGGCCATTCTTCGTCGGTGTCGCGCACATACTGGGCGTATTGCTGGTACCACTCCAAGGCTTCGGCGGTGCGCCCCGAGCTTTCGGTGATGTCCAAAAGCGAGCCGAGCAGGGTTTTGATTTTGGCTGCATCTGCTTTGGAGGGGTCCGCTTCGGCTATGTCGGACAGGGATTGCAGGGCCTGACGCGACAAATAGTAGGCGTTTTGCATGTCGTTGTTGCGCAGGGCGACGCGGGACAGGAAATATTGGGTATAGGCCTGCAACTGCGGGGGCAGGTCCGAGCGGTTTTTCAGTTCTTCCCAAAGGGGCATGGCGTTTTCCGGCTGGCCGAGGTTTTCAAAGGCGAGGGCCCTGGCGTAGTCGAGCTGGGCTTTGGTTTCCGGTTTAAGCTCCCACATGGCCACACGCATGGCCAAGGGTTCGATTTGGCTCCACGATTGGGTGTCGATCATTGTGGACAGAGCGAGGGTGAGCGCGCTGTCGCCGAATTCCGGATCTTTGGCGCCCCGGAAGAAGGGATCGAGGTCCAGCAGGGCTTCCGCTGATTTGTGCTGGTTGACCTTGCTTAACGAAAGAGACAGCCGTACCTGGGGCGAGAGCCTTTCTTCCATGGCCTGCAGGGCCGGCGCGCTTTCCCAGGCGCGCAGGATGCGCGCATAGTCGCCTTCGGGCAGGGCATTGGCCGTGAGGCGGCTGAAGGCGGTCAGGAGCACTTCCTGCGCATTGGGCAAAAGTTCGTGTTTGGGATACTTGGCGATAAACTGTTCACAGGTTTTTATGGCGTCCTCGTAGCGTTTGTTCCAAAGCTCCCACATGGCCAGTTTAAGTGTGGCCAGAGGCACCAGGGTGCTGTCCGGGAAGTCGTTGATGATGCGGGAATACACTTCCATGGGCTGCAAATTGTAGCCGCGGTCAAAGAGCGCATCCATTTCCGGGATTAAGGGCGCATCGTGAATGCCTTCTTCCGCCATGCGCATTTGGGCGATGAGCCCGCCGTCTCTGGTCGGGAAGGTGCTTACGGCATTTTGATAAATTTCTTTGGCCGCCTCAATTTTACCGAGCTGCGTATAAATGTCGCCCAGGTGCACCAGGCTGGTGTCCGCATCCGGGGCGGTGGGCGCGATATTGTAGTACGTCCAGTAGTAGCGCTTGGCGTCGGCCAGTTTGTTCATGCGGATGGCCATATCGCCGAACATGGTCAGAATGCCGGGAAACTCAATGTAAAAACGCGGCCAACGGCGGTCGATGTATTCGCCGACTTGGGAGGCCTGCTCGTAATAGCCCAAGTTGTACAGGGAGCGGGCGAGCCCTAAAGAGGCTTCGCGCACGTACTTGGAGTCAGGGTAGTTTTGCACAATATACTGGAACTGGTCGGAGGCCCGGCGGAAGTCGTCATGCTTGAAAAAGTAGTCGCCCCAATAATAGTAAGTGAGCGGAATATTGGGGTCATTGGGATATTTGCGCTTGAGCATGTTGAAGTAGGCTTCGGCTTCCTGCAAATTATCCGTTTTCATGTTTACAAACCCCAGGCGCATGAGCAGCGAGGGCACGCGCGGCGACTGGAGGTTGAAATTCATGGCCCGTTCGGTGGCGTCCACAATCTGGGCGAAGTGCTCGGCCAGATTGTCCTGCCCCAGGCCGTACTGAGCGTCGGAAACGCCGTACATGGCCGCTTCTCGCTGTTCATTGGAAAGATCGGGCAGGGCCAGGATGGCGTTGTAATTGTCCAGGGCCTTTTGGTATTCGCGGCCGGCCAGGAGTTTGGCCGTTTCGGCCAGCATGGCGTCCGGGTCGGGCGGCGGCGGGATGGGGTTGCCGTCTTCGTCCAGTTGCGGGGGCGCTTCCGCATGCTCCGCGTTTTCGGCATTATCGCCCGCCAGTGTGGCGTTGAGGGCATCTTCGGCCGCTGTTTCGGGATGCGGCTGCACCTCGCCGAACACTTCCCCGGCCGCGGTGGAGCCGGGGACCTGATTGGAAGCGGCGGACGCGGCGCCGGGAGCCTCGGCGGCTGCGACAGCCTGGTCGGGGCTTTGCTCCAGGGGCGGTTCAATGGGCGGCGCAATACTGCCTTGCACCTGGGCCAGCTGTCCGGTGGCGGAGACCATGGGCGGCGGATTTTTGACCACTTCTTCCAGGGTTTCGCCGGATTCAGCCGACTCTTGAACCCGGCTTTCAGGTTGGGCGGCATCCGGGGGCGGATTTGCGGCGTTGATTTGCGGGTTCGCAGCGTCAGGGCTGTGCGTTTGCGGCGTTTCAGCCGGGCTTGGCTCAGCGGCAACGGGCGGGTTTCCTTCCGAGGCGGAAGACAACGCGGCCCGCGGGCTGCTGATGGTGTTGGCCGCAGGGTTCCATTTTTCAGGCCCGCCGGGATTGATTACGCCCACAAAAGCATAGTCCGCGCCGGAAGTTTGCGGTGCGGGAGGGATAATTGCGGTTTCCGGGCTTGTGCCGGCCGGTGGGGATTGGGGCTGCATGGCCGCGGGGGAAGACACGGGCGGCTGGCCTTCCGGCCGGTTTTGAGCGGTCTGTGGCTGCGCGTTGTCCCGCGCTTGTCCCTCGTCTTCTTCATTATCCATAAGGGTGCTGAATAAATTATCCAGAACCGTGGGGGGCGGCGCGTCGGCAATATCTCTTTCAGTAAGGCCCCCGCTGGAATTAGGCTGGGCTGCGGTTTGGTTTTGCGCAACGCTTTGCTCTTGCGTCCGGGCTGGAGGCTGGGGGGGCTGCTCAGGCTGCTGGGGCTGAACTTGAGCTTGAACAGCGGTTTCCGGTGTGGCTTGGGCAGCTTGTTCGGTTTGCGCCGGGGCGGTTTCCGGAGCAGGGGGCGCTGTTTCTTGCGCTTGCGGTTGCGCGATTTGAGTTTGCGGCCGGGCGCTTGCCTGGGCTTGTGCGCTTTCTTGCGCTTCTGAAGCAGGCGGGGCGGTTTGCGCAGGAGGCGCGGGCTGTGCGGCCTGTGTGGCTGCGGGCGACGCTTCCTCTTCAGGAGTCGCTTGCGTTGCCGCGCCTGGTTTGGGTTTCCAGCGGGCGCCCAGGGGGTCGGCAAAAAGATCGATCTGCACCTGGCGGGGGTTGGGCGTGGTGGTGATGTACCCGAAAGCCGGAACTTTGAGCCCGATGGTCAGGGTTTGGCCTTGGCTGCC
>CBDTYX010000241.1:0-3394 GCA_965364745.1 uncultured Desulfovibrionaceae bacterium
CCCCCTCCCCCTCCTTAACTCATATTGGGGGAGAGTGATCGCATTAAGTACCGGAGCCGGGGGCATGGAGGCATAAAGCTTCATGCCCCCGGTAATTTTTTATAAGGGGTTTATCATGCGAGGGATGAAACTAAAGCTCGGACTTGTTTGTTTGTCGGCTTTGCTCCTGGTTTGCCTTGCCGGCTGTACGGCCAAGCAGGCTCCTTCCTCTGATCCGGCGACTGCGGACAGCGGCGCAGCCGCTACCACGGCGTATGATTCAGCTAAAGCGGTCATAAAGCCGGAGAGCGGCAAGCTCAACGGCAATATACTGGAGTTTATGGCCGGGCCTGAGGGCAAGGTGGTAGAGTTTGTTTACGGCGCGTTTACCGAAGGGCAGAATGAGCTTTCCGGCAACAAGCTCACCATTAAGGGCGGCGTGATTGCCGATAGCGCCTATGGGGCGTACACCGAAGGCCGGGCCGAAAACAACAAAGTTGTGGTTACGGGCGGCAGGATCGGCAGGCGCGTGGAAGGCGGGCACGGCCGGCAGGGCAGCCGGGGCAATGAGCTTGTCTTTGAAGGCGGCAGCGTGGAGAACGCTTACGGCGGCTATAGCTCCGACGGGCCGGCCGACGACAACAAGCTGGTGGTGCGCGGCGGCACGATCGCCGACGATGCCCAGGCGGGCCTCTCCTTGCGCGGTTCGGCCGCGAACAACACCCTGACTATGGAAGGGGGGCTCGTCACGGACCAGCTCTATGGCGGCTACGGCATGGAAGGCCCGGCCACGGGCAATACCGCCATTGTCAGCGGCGGCGCGGTCAAGGGCGACGTTAACGGCGCGGTGAGCAGCACGCATGAGGCCACGGGCAACACCCTGATTTTGCGCGGCAGCCCGCAAATCGGAGGTTCGGTTTATGGCGCTTTTGCCGTGGGCGAGTACGGCAACGAGCCTGACGACGTGACCGGCAACAAGATTTTGCTGGAAGGCTTCAAGGGCGCCCTGGGCGACATCTGGAACGCCGAGCAGGTGAGCATCGACAAAAGCTCCCGCCTGGCCAACCGGGAAAGGGAGCTCAATTTTTATAACTGCGTAAATTTCAAAAACGACGGGGTGATCGCTCTTAGCGAATACGGGCAAGCTTATTTGGAGATCAGCAAGTATTCGGGCAAAGGCTCGTTTGAGATTGACGGCCTTGTCGGCATCACCATAAAAGGCGGGGAGCTTAGCGCGCCGCTGCGCATTAAAATCAACCCTGCCGAGCACTTCCAGGAGTTAAAGTCTTTTGACGAGGTCGCCCTGGTGGAGCTAAGGAGCGGGAAGTTCGGCAAAGGCCTGACCGCCGACACTGCCGTGCAACTGCTGAACAACAAAGTCGGGGACATGACCCTGCGCCTTCGCCATATGGAGAGCGGCGGCACTCATACCTGGCTTTTGAGCGGGGAGTGACCCGCCGGACAAGGATAAAAGAAATAAGCAGGGGCGGCCGCGAGCCGCCCCTGTCTTGCCGCTTATTTCAGCTTTTCCAAATCCCAGACATCTATGGAGTCAACATAGACGAAATATCCGGTTTTGCTGGTGAATTCCTTGCGATACGGGGCGGGGCCATCCACGCGCACAGTCGCGGTAAACCCGGGCTCGGCCACACAGATAATAACCCGGGCGGTTTCGTTAAACCTCTCCAGGCACTGCGCTTTGTTTGCCGCTTCTTTGCTCAGGACCTCCTCAATTTCCGCAGGCGTCATTTTTTGCACGGGCAGGGAGCCTTCCGCATCAGTTATGTGCCAGGAGCCGTTTTTTTGTTCCAGGGTAAAAGTGTAGTCAGGCTCCGCAGCGGTCTGCAGGACGCGATAGGAACCGGCCAGAGCGTCAATGGAGGCGGACGCAGGGGCGCCTGTTTGCCGCGCGCAGCCTGAGACGCTGAATAGGCCGAACAGCACCAGGAAAAACAGTTTTATAAGCGTAGTTTTCATTTAAGAGATCCTTTGCAAAGTTCTTTGCGCTGTTATCGCATTTTTTCCAGATCCCAGATGCCCATGTGGCCGATATAGGCGACATAGCCGGTTTTAGAGGTGAAGTTGCTGGAATAAGACACCCAGTCATCAATGCGCACCTCGGTGGCGGTGCCGGGCTTTGTGACGCAAATGATGATGGTTGAGGCCTCAGCCACAGCTTCCAGGCATTGGGCGTTGCCGGCCATTTCTTTGCCGAAAATGGACTCAATTTCCTCAGGCGTAAGCGTGGTCATGGGCACGGAGTCCTCGTCGTCAGCCATGTGCCACATGCCGTTTTTTTGCTCCAGATTGAAAATGTGGTCATTGGGCTCGCCGTCGCTCCACATAATGCGGTAGGATCCCGCCAGGGCGTCGAGGGAGGCGACCGCCGGGCCGCCGCTCTGCCGCACGCAGCCGGCAACGATAAACAGTCCGAGCAACAACAGTAAAAATAACTTTGTAAATGAGTTTTTCATTGAAGAGGTCCTTTAAAAAGTTTGTGTGAGCATTTACCGAATTTTTTCCAGATCCCAGATGCCCAAGCGGTAAATATATATGAAGCAGCCGGTTTGGGAAGTGAAATATTCGTCGTCCTCGGATCGGGAGAGGCGCGCCCTGATGGTCAGCCCCGGCGAGGCCGCGCAAAAGATCATGGGCAGCGCGCCGTCGTCGGCTTCCAGACAGCGGAGCCTGTTCGTCGCCTCCAGGCCGAACAGGCCTTTAATTTCAACTGAGGCCAGGCGGCGCATGGGCACGGTTTCTTCGTTGTCTTCCCTCCACCAGCCGCCCTGTTCATTTTTTACGGCAAAGGCGTAGGCGACGGGCCGGCTGCGGGCCCACAGGAGGCCGTACGGGCCCGGCAGGACGCGGTAGGAACCGGTCGGATCCGCAACAAAGGCGTCCGCGGGGCCGCCGGTTTGCCGCGTGCAGCCGGCCGCCAGGCAGAGGCAGACAATTGCGGACAAAAGCCATTTGGGGCTGCAACGCACAGCATAACCCTCTTTGCTGTTTTTTTTTGTTCGGCCGGCGAGCTATTTCATTTTATTGAAAATAGGAATAGTGGACTGTCGGGAGCTATCCTTGTTGGCGATAAACTCTTCCTCGCGGTCCAGCAGTAAAGAGTAAGCCTCGCTCAAATCGCCGGGTTCAGCGGCGAACAGGGCGCGGGATTGGGCGATGAAGTGCCGGGCCTGTTCAAAGTCGCCCGCGCGGCGGTTAAGTTCAGCCAAAAGATAGGGCACAAAAAAGCGCGTTTCCGAACCAAGCTGTTTCAGCTCCACGGCTTTTTCCAGCAGGTCGATGGCCCGGTCCCGGTACTCGGCCTCCCGGGCGGCGGCTTCCGGGGAGACTTCCGGCGGCAGGGGCGGAAAATCAATAGGCTTCGGCAGGTCCTCCAGGTCAATGTCGGCCCAAGGGC
>CBDTYX010000242.1:0-3349 GCA_965364745.1 uncultured Desulfovibrionaceae bacterium
GTTTACGGCGCTCTTCCAGAGACTGGTCTTCCAGGTATTTGATGTACACCAGTTTGCCCTGCTGCTCAGCATAGGCATACTCTTCTTCCAGGTCGGAATAATTTTCAGCCACATAAGCGTAGCGCCGCCAGGCCGCTCCGTATCTGCCGGTACGATCGTAGAAATCGGCTATATACAGCTCGTGTTGCGCAATTTGAATACGGCAGGCGTGGATAAGTTCCGCGGCGCGCGTGGCGTATTCCGTATCCGGGTAAGATTCCTGAACGCGTTCCAGGTAGCTTACGGCTTCAACCAAAGCTGTAGTGGGCCGGTCAATGGAGCGGTACGATTTCATATCGGACAGCGCAATCTGATTGAGCACATAGGGAATGGCTTCATGGCGCGGGTGCATATCTTCAAAGTCCTTATAGGCTTCCGCGGCCAGGATGTATTCTTCGTCAAGGAAATAGGCGTCTCCCAGAGAAATCTCCGCCTCCAGGGTATATGGACTTGAAGGATACTCATCCCTGAGTTTGGTGTAGTATTCCACGGCGCTCATGTAGTCTTTTTCCGCCATGGCGTCGTTGCCGTTTTCAAATAGCTCTTGAGCCGTATCTTCAGACGGAGGCAAGTAAAAATAGTCGATAATGCCGCAGCCGGACAGAGAGGCTACCATCAGGGTCAAAGCAAAAAGACTGAAGACTGATTTGCGCATGGTTAAACGCCTTGGGCTGGCAAAATTAAAGAAAATTGAACACGCCGCATACAGCCATTTCCTTTACCTTGTTCTTGGTTTTCAGGCAAGCTTGAAGTTATCTATATGATAAGGGCCGCAAAAGCGGCCCGAATATGCGGAAGGCGACTTACTTGGACAATTCCTGGATATAATATCTGGCCGCGCAGGCCGCAGTGGCGCCGTCGCCCACGGCGGTAGCTATCTGGCGGCAGATTTTGGCGCGGATATCCCCGGCCGCGAACAAGCCCGGAATATTGGTGCGCATATCATTATCCGTAATAATGAACCCCATGGCGTCCTTTTTAATATCAGCCGACAAAAAGGCGGCTTGCGGGTCAAAACCGATAAACACAAACAAGCAGTCCACTGCGAGATTGCGTTCTTCGCCGCTGTGCACGTCTTTAACCGTAATGCCCGTGAGTGCGTCCTCGCCGTTTAGAGCTGTGACCACGCTGTTGAGTTCAAGAACAATATTATTAGTTTTAAGCACCTTATTTACGATGCATTGATCGGCCCTGAATTCTTCGCGGCGATGGATCAGATGAATTTTGTTGACTATGCCCGCCAGGTACAGAGCCTCGTCCAGAGCCGAGTTGCCCCCGCCGACCACAGCCACGTCGCGGCCTTTGAAGAAGTTGCCGTCGCACAGCGCGCAAAACGAAATGCCGTGCCCGATCAGACGTTCTTCATCAGGCAGACCCAGGCGGCGATATTGCGAACCGGAACAGATGATTACGGTCAGGGCGCGTAGTTTGTTTTCCCGCAAGGTCAGAACATGCTCTTTGCCGGTAAACTCCATAGTCAAAACTTCGTCGGAATAGGAGTCGTAATCATAGGCAGCCAGTTGCGCGGTCATGGCGTCGGCCAACTCATAACCTTTAAGAGCTGAGGCGAAACCGGGATAGTTTTCCACTTCCGCGGTTTGCAGAATCTGCCCGCCAGGCGTGAGTTTTTCGATCATGGCCACGGAAAGGCCCGAGCGCACCAGATAAAGGGCCGCGGTAAGCCCGGCCGGCCCTCCTCCCACAACTATGGAATCATAAATTTTATCGATAGCCATATTTTTATTAAGCGGTCTTTTTAAGAATCAGGTCTTTAAGGGCCGCTTTGGGCAGGCCTCCGGTAATCTGCTCCTGCACTTCGCCCTTGTTGAACAAAATCAGGGTAGGGATGGAGCGGATGGCGAACTTAGCGGGCACAGCCTGGTTTTCATCCACATTCACCTTAACGATGCGCACCTGGCCTTCCATGTCTTTGGCCAGTTCTTCCAAAACCGGAGCCAAAGCGCGGCAGGGCCCGCACCAGGGCGCCCAGAAATCCACCAAGACCGGCAGATCGGACTTAAGGACCATTTCATCAAAGGTGGCGTCAGTTACTTCCAACATTATCTTACTCCTTGCAGATTTATTTACAGGAAAAGGAAAAAGCAGAGCAGCCAAGCTCCGCAGATGTGTTTTCAATGTAGTCAAATTGTAGTTACTCCCTTGCTAAATTTCAAGAGGCATTACTAAGATGACTGCTAAGGCGCGGAGCACATGTCTTCGGGAATGTGGCTGCCGCGCGGCACCGCAGTCATATTCAGTTTATTTTGCAATTTTTCGCAAGCCAACAAATAACCGGTGTAGGCGATCATGGCGCCGTTATCTGTGCACAGTTCATGCGCGGGCAAAACCAGCGGCAAGTCCACTTTTTGCGCTAATTCGGCCAATTGCATCCGAATCATGCTGTTGGCCGCTACCCCTCCGGCCGCGGTCAGGCAGCGCACTTCCAAATTATTCTCTTGTAATTTTTTTAAGGCCCGCGCTGTCTTCAGAGTCAGAGTCCGGGCCACGCTGTAGTTAAAAGAGGCGCAAAAATCAGCCAGATCCTGTTGCGCGGCGCTGTCAAACGCATTGCCCGCCTGGAGGCGAAGCCGCCCGGCGGTGTCTTTTAAAGCCGGACGCTCGGCCACCAGGCTCGCAGCGGCGGTTTTTAAGCCGCTAAAGCTGAAATCCAGATTGTCGTTATCCAAATAGGGACATGGCAGAAGTTGCGCGTCAATCTTGCCCTGGCGGGCCAAGCCATCCAGGTGCCGTCCGCCCGGATACGGCAGAGTGAGCACCTTGGCCACCTTGTCAAAGGCCTCGCCGGCGGCGTCGTCCAGGGAGCGGCCAAGCAATGTAAAGTCACGCGCAGAACGAATATAATATAAGTGCGTATGCCCGCCCGAGACCAAAAGTCCTAAAGCCGGCAGCGGCAAATCCTGCTCAAGCCCCGCAGCCAGAAGGTGCGCTTTTAGGTGATCCACCCCGATAAGCGGCGCATTTGCGCCAAAAGCCAAAGCCTTTGCAAAGGCCACACCCACAAGGAGCGAGCCCAGAAGACCGGGGCCGCGAGTCACAGCCACCGCGTCAAGGTCACTCACGTGTTTTCCGGCCTGGCTCATGAAGCTGTCAAACAACGGTCCGAGCACACGGTAATGTTCACGTGAAGCCAATTCCGGCACCACCCCGCCAAACAGCGCATGCATATCGGCCTGGCTGGCCATGCTCGCGTCGAGTAAAACGCCGTCTTCCACCAATCCGAAGGCCGTTTCATCACAGGATGTTTCTATACCTAGAACCAGCATACTTTTATCTACACATTCCCAGTCGC
>CBDTYX010000243.1:0-3337 GCA_965364745.1 uncultured Desulfovibrionaceae bacterium
AAGGACGGGTTTCGGCGGTTGAAAAGCAAAAGGTTGTTTTTGACCGGCGCAAAGGCCGGCGGCACGCCGAGTTACGCCAGCACGATGCCCGCGCGCTTTTATCGCACACCTTTCGTCCGCACCTCCTGTGCAGACGCTCTGCTGACCTCATCCACTCGCGTGCTCGCCCAAGGGCTGCTTCGCCGCTGGAGGCGCTCAAGGGGCAAGCCTGAAAAACGTGGTTTTCAGCCTCTTGCGCTGCGCGGCCGCCGCCCTTCTGGCGGCGAAAGGCGCTGTCCTACCCCAGCGCAAAGGCCAGCAATACGCCGAGTTCCACCAACACGATGCCCGCGCCCATAAAGTCGCCGTTATAGCCGCCGTGGCGCTCGGCCAGGTTCAGCAGCCAGTAGAGCAGCGCGGCGGAAATGATCAAAGCGAGCAACGCGGCCAGAATATACCCGGTCAGCACGGCAATGAGCGCCAGGGCGCAGGTCCAGGCCACCGCCGCCTTAAGGTCCACAGCCCGTTCCATAAGCCGGCCCAGAGACGAGGCCGCGTTGGGACGCGAAAGATTGGAAATGTAAAGCGGCACGCAACGCGCAAAGGCCGGGGCCAAGGCCAGAGGCAGCCATATTTCGCGCAAAAGCAAAGACTGCGCGGCAAACACATAGCCCAAAGCGCAGAAAACCACGGCCAAAACGGCAAATACGCCGCTACGGCTGTCTTTGAGCACTTCCTGAAAGCCTTCATCACTGCGGCCGGAGCCCAGGGCATCGGCAAGGTCGGCCAGGCCGTCCCAATGCAGACCGCGCGTGAGCCAAAGCAGGAACGCGCTGAACACCCAGGCTTTAAGCCAAAAATATCCGGCCGGAACCAGCCAGACCGGAATCAGGGCCAAAAAGCCGAGCAGCAGGCCCACCAGGGGGTAAAACGCCACAGAAGAGCGCATTTCTTCTTCACCGCGCTTTTTGGCGCAGCCCAAGCGAGACAAAAAGCTCAACGCCGCGCAAAAACCCTCGAGCTTAAACCGGCTCAGCCAGGAACACGCCGCGCCGCAGCGGCCGGGCACTCCGGTCTCCACTGATTCTTCTTTGCCCGTAAAACTTTCAGGTTCAACGAATATGGGGTCGCTTTCCGCTTTACCGGCATCGGCCACAGGCGGCTTTTCCGCGCCGGCGGAAGATTGCGCATCGTCCCCAACCTGTTCGGAAGGCTGCGCGCCCCCTGCAGTTTCGCTTGACTCCGCGACTACGGCTGCTTTGGACTTGGCGGAGCGCCCGCCGCCCTTTTTGGCGCCCTTGTTCACGTCCACAGGCGTTGCCTTGCCGGTTTCAGAATCCGTCGCGTCAACAATGATCACATCTTTTTCGCCGTCAGATTTTTTAGCCATAGGCGTCCCCTTTATAACATTTTTATATTTGAGCAGGGCCTTTAAATCCGCCCGCCGCAAACGGCGGCAGTTATCCGCTTATTCCCAGATGAACCATGTCCCCGGTTTTAAGACGCAGTTCGTCAGCAGCCGAAGCACGGTACATGGCGAGCTCAAGGTACCCCTGCCCGCCGGGAACGAGGCCCGGCTTGCCCGGCGGCAGCTCGACATAAGCCGGCGCCACGTTAAGCTGCAAGGCCGCCTGCGCTCCGGCCGAAGAAATCATCAGCCAGACGTCGGCGGCGGCCATGGTTTCGGCCCAAGTTTCATTGGCCAGATTTAAAATCACATTGCCGAAATGATCCACATGGAGCACCGAGGCCAAAATTCCTTCCGGCGTGCGTTCGGGCATAACCCAAATGGGCCGGAGCATGGCCTTCGGCGCCACCGGCTCAGCAAATTCACCCGGGGGCTCCCCCCGGCAAAGGCGCGCGGCCAGCGGCGCCATAATATCCCGGCCGGCAAAAGTCAGCCCCGTGGGCTGCACATACGGCGCAGGATTGGTTTTCAACCGCCAAGCTTGTGCTTTTTCCCCGGCCGCATCCAGGCTTTCCGCCACCAGGCTCAAAATGCCGTTATCCGGCCCCACAAAAGTGGCGCCGCCCCCGGACAGCACTAAAATATCTCTTTTTTGAGTGCCCACCCAAGGATCGACCACAGCCATGAAAACCGTGCCCGCAGGAAAATAGCGGAAGGCCGAAGCCAGGAAGAAAGCGCCGGTCTCCGCACGATAGGCGGGCACGCCGTGGCTTAAGTCAATAACCTCGGCCTCGGGCGCCAACGCGCGCAAAACGCCCCTCATCTGGCCCACGTAAGGGTCATTCCAGCCGAAATCCGTAAGCAGCGCAATGGTGGGCGCCGTGTTAACCGATGCGTCAGCCATAAAAAATCCTTGTGATTAAATAATAGAATAACCAAATCCGGCCCGGCGCGCAAGCAGGCCGGCCGAAGTTCGCGGCGTCTTCGGGTAAGCGGACCTGCCGCACGGGTTTGCCGGAGGCAAAGGCCCCTCTTGGGTTAATCAGCCCGGGTGCTGCTTAAATTAAAGGATAAAGCATAAAGATGGTGCAGAAAATCGACGTATTCCACAAACACATGCGCGGGCACGGTCAGGCGACTGGAGGTGAAGTTCAAAATGGCGCAAATTCCGGCGGCCACAAGCTCGTCGGTCACTTCCTGAGCATTGTCCGGCCGGGTGGTAATCACCCCGATTTCAGCATTGAGCGACGGACTTGCGCTCTTAAATTCACTTAAGGGCCGCACGGTGAGGTCGGCGATGGCCTGGCCGATATTGCCGGAATCAATGTCGTAAGCGCCCACAATGCGATAGCCGTGCAAACGCATGCCGTGGTGGCGCAAAATGGAGCGCCCCATGCTGCCCAGGCCCACCAGGACCATGCGCCACTCGTGATCGATGCCCAGGCTCGCGGAAATGGAGCGGCTCAAGTCATCCACATAATAACCCACGCCGCGCACGCCGAACTCGCCGAAATAGGCGAGGTCCTTGCGGATTTGCGGAGCATTGATGTTGCAAAAGCGGGCCAGCGCCTCGGAAGAGATCACTTTGGCCCCGTCGTGGGACAGGGTGTTCAGCGCCTCAAGGTAAACGGACAGACGCTGAATGGTGGCGCGTGGAATTTTGGGAGTTTTAACAAAGGGCATAGGCGGTAAAAATAAAAAACGGGGGGATGGACCGGTGAAGTCCTTCCCCCCGTAAGATTTAAGCGATTACTACATCCCTTTCATGAACAGCAGGATCAGGCTGACGACCAGGGCGTAAATGGCCAGGGATTCGATAAGAGCCAGACCGATGAACATGGTGGTGGTCAGCTTGCCGGCCATTTCAGGATTGCGGGCAATGCCGTTACAGGTGGCGTTGATGGCATGGCCCATGCCGATGCCGCAGCCAAGGGCCGCGAGGCCGATGCC
>CBDTYX010000244.1:0-3332 GCA_965364745.1 uncultured Desulfovibrionaceae bacterium
TTCCGGACACGGACGCGGCCTTTGCCGGCGCGGACAGCGCTCTCTTGCTCTCCGGGGTTCTGGCCCTGGCCCGCAAGGCGGGCCTCGCCATCACCCACGTGGACGTGACCATCATTGCCCAGGTTCCCAAAATCAGCCCGCATCGGGCCCTGATCCATAAGAATTTATGCGCTTTGCTTGAGCTTGACGGCAGCGCCCTGAACGTTAAGGCCACCACCGAGGAGCATCTGGGCTTTACCGGCCGCAAAGAAGGCATCAAGGCCGTGGCCGTGGTTTCGGCCCTGAAGTGAATGAAAGTATTGCGGCCGCGCCTGCATGCGCGATTTGCGCGGCATAACCTTTTAACCCCGCATGCATGTACATGAGCGACCATACTTTGGACGATCTGGAAACTCCCTGGCGGAAGCACTACGACAAGGGCGTGCCGCATACTCTGACTTACGAGAAAAAGGCCCTGTACGCCGCATTGGATGAGAGCGCGGCGCGCTACCCGCAGCGCACGGCCTTTATTTTTAAAAACAATCACATCTCTTACGCCAAGCTTTTGGCGGCGGCGGAAATCATGGCCGCCAACCTGCGCCGGGCCGGCCTGCAGCCCGGCGAGCGGGTGTCCGTTATGCTGCCAAATCTGCCCCAAACGGTGATCGCGTTTTGGGGCGTGCTCAAAGCCGGCGGCGTGGTGGTCATGACCAACCCCCTGTATATGGAAAGCGAGCTCGTGCACCAGCTTAACGATTCCGGGGTTAAATTTCTGATCACCCTGGACAGGCTCTGGCCGCGTCTGGAAGAATTGCAGGACAAAGTGCCGGTGGAAAAGTATTTCATCACCACCTTGGATGAGTCGCTGAAGTTTCCGCTGAACTTGCTGTTGCGCTTCAAATCGTTTCGGGACAAGCAGAAGGTGGCGGTGCCCTTTGACAACAGCCGCGTGCTGTCCTGGAAGACTTTGCTGGAAGGCAATGAGCGTCTCTCGCACCCGGTCAAGGATCCGGAAAACGAGCTCGCGCTGTTGCAATACACCGGGGGCACCACGGGCGAAGCCAAGGGCGTCATGCTTTCGCACTTCAACCTCACCGCCAATGTGCAGCAGATTTCCGCCGTGCTCAACCCCACCCCCAACGGAGAAAAGGATATTTTCATCGCTGTGCTGCCCTACTTTCACGTATATGGGCTGAACACCGCCCTGTTTTTGCCCGTGCACCTCGGCGCCACCACCGTGCTTTTCCCCCGCTTTGACCCTCTGGAGCTGTTGCAGGGCGTCGCCAAATACAAGCCCACCATCTTTCCCGGGGCGCCCAGCATTTATATTTCCATGCTCCAGCAGCGGGATCTCGCCAAATACGACCTGCACTCCATTGACTATTGCATTTCCGGCTCGGCCCCCATGCCCATTGAGTATTTGAAGCAGGTTTACGAGCTTACCGGGGCGAGCATTTCCGAAGGCTTCGGCCTGACCGAGGCTTCGCCGGTCACCCACCTTACCCCCTTGCTCGGCACCAACAAGCACGGCTCCATCGGCCTGCCCCTGCCCGACACCATGGCCCGCATCGTGGACATGGAAGTTGGCAGCATTCCCGTGCCCGTGGGCAAGGCCGGGGAGCTGATCATCAAGGGCCCGCAGGTTATGTCCGGCTACTGGAACCACCCCGATGACACGGCCAGCTCCCTGCGCAACGGCTGGCTGTATACCGGCGACATCGCCTATATGGATGAGGACGGCTATTTTTATATTGTGGACCGCAAAAAGGACATGGTGCTCATCGGCGGCTACAACGTTTACCCCCGCGAAATCGACGAAGTGCTGCACCAGCATCCCAAGGTCCTGGATGCGGTGTCCGTGGGCATCCCGCACCCCACGCGCGGCGAGGTCATTAAAGCCTATATTGTGGTCAAGCCGGGCGAAACCCTGGAAAAGCACGAGATTTTGAAGTTCTGCCGCCAGCAGCTGGCCAACTATAAAGTGCCGCGCGCGGTGGAGTTCAGGGGCAGCCTGCCCAAAACCATGGTGGGCAAAACCCTGCGCCGGGCTCTGCGCGCCGAGGAAGAAGCCAAGCTTAAAGCGGGCGTGATTTCCCGGGAAGCTGAAGTCGAAGCCGATCCGGATGATCCGGAAGTTTTAGAGGCCCGGGATATCCGGAATATTCAGGATGCGCAGGATGCTTCCGAAACAAGGGAGGACAAAGAATAGCCGCAAGCCGGGCCGGGTTTTTACAAAAACTTAACAACAATTCACAAGAATTTCTTTTACTTCCGGGCGGGGGTCTTTTATTTTACAGACCATGAACTATGTCAAAAAGCATAAATTCCTGATTGTTATTCTGCTTGCCCTATTGATTGGAGCGTTTTTCTGGTGGCGTTCCGGCCGGGAAACCGGCGCCGTGATCATTGAAGAAACCGCCGAAGTCCAAAGCGGGTCCGTGCGTAAAATTTTGAGCGCCACCGGCATAGTCAAATCCCAGGTGGGCGCGGTGGTCAAAACCGGCACCCGGGCCACGGGCGTCATTGAAAAGATGCTCGTGCGCGTGGGCGATCAGGTTGCCGAAGGCCAGCTCATCGCCAAAATAGACAGCCGCGAACAGGAAGCCGATCTCGCCCAGGCCGAAGCCCGGTTGCGCACCGCTCAGGCCGAGCTCACCTTTGCCAGGCTTCTGGAAAAACGCATGGGCGGCCTCTCCAGCCAGGATTTAACCTCGCGGGAAAGCTACGACGACGCCAAGCGCCGGGCCGACGCGGCAAGGGCCGCCGCGGCAGAAGCCGAAGCCGCTGTGGGAGCCGCAAAAATCCGCCTGTCCTACACGTCTATTTACAGCCCCTTAACGGGTCTCGTCAGCGAAGTTACCGCCCAGGAAGGAGAAACCGTGGTGGCCGGCCTGCAGGTGGCCAACCTGATCACCGTGCTTGATCCCACCAAGCTTGAAATGTGGATCTACGTTGATGAAACCGACATCGGCCAGGTTTTGCCGGGCCTGGCGGTGGAGTTTTCCGTGGACGCCTACCCCGGCGACACTTTCCCCGGAACTGTGGACCAAATTTACCCCCAGCCGGAAATTCGCGATAACATCGTTTACTACCGCGCCCTGGTCAAGCTCTCGGAAGACTCCGCCGCCAAGCTGCGGCCGGAAATGACCACCCAGTGCCGAATTATTGTGGAAAGCAAAGATAATGTCCTCGTCATTCCCAATAACGCCGTGAAATGGGTGGACGATGAGCAGGTTGTTTACGTGCAAACCCCCAAAGGACACGAAACCGTTCACCCCAAACTGGGTCTCATCGGCCCCGACGTAAGCGAAGTGCTCTCCGGCCTCAAAGCCGGCGACAAAGTGGCTACCCGG
>CBDTYX010000245.1:0-3321 GCA_965364745.1 uncultured Desulfovibrionaceae bacterium
GCCAGTTCCAGATAAACAGCGGTTTTTCCGCTGCCGGTTATACCGTGCAGCAAAGCGCTGGGCGGATCATGGCCTTGTTTCTGTGTGGAAATCAGTAACTCATTAAGGCCGTCTAAAGCGGCTTTTTGTTCAGGCGTAAACTCAAAACCTTTTGCCGGCAACGAGACCGGCGCAACAATTTCCTCAGGCAACTCCGGCGGCAGCTCAAGAGGCGCGCTGTCGTCTTCCCCAAAGGTTTGGCAAGACCCTATGCGCACCAACCCCCGCGCCGTCAAAACACGCAGGGTTTCACCACCGCCTGGACCAAGGCGCGCCAATAGCTTGCGCCTGGGCAAAGGGCCATTATCCCAAAGATATTCTAGCGCGGCTAATTGACGTTTGGCCTGAGGCCGCAACGGCCAAGGCGGATCCGCAGCCACGGAGCAAATATCCCTATCCAAAGCCTCCGCCGCTGTTTCCTGAATATCCGCCTGCCCCGCCTCCCAAAGACCGGATAGATGCATAAGCTCCGGGCCACTGCATTTTATAAGCTCAGGCAGGGAGATATTGCGCGGCCTGCCGGACGAGTCCGGCTCAAATACCCGCAAGAATACCCGCGCGGTTTTTAGGCCCAAAGGCAGCACATTGCCCAACACGCGCCCGGGCGTGGTCATCTGAAAACGGGCCAAGTGCCCGATCATATCCAGATAACGCTCATCCAATAAGGGAGCCCGTTCCAAGGGCCACCATAACGGACGCAGAATCACGTCGCGGAGTTTCGGATCGGCGGGCGCGGTTTCGTCTAAGATGATCGCGCAGCGCAAGCCTTTTTGCCCCAACGGCACGGCCACGCGCAAGCCTTTTTTCAGCAATGAAGCCGGAAACCAGCGCGGCGCCTCATAAGTAAGCGAACTATAGGGCGGACTGAGCAAGGCCACACGGATAAGACGCGGGGCGGCAGACAGGGAGGCAGGAGTGGTCAACTATTTACCTTAAACGACGTGCGCGCCGGGTTCCGCACCTTGCGGCCCAACTCCGGCATTAAAGGAAGGAGCCTGGCCCCCCCCGATATGCTGTCTTTATATTTTTGCACAACAATCAGTAATTATTGAGCATGGCTTTCAAGCCTTGCAAAAGCTCGCTGCGCAAGCCCTCATCTTTCAGGCCGTAATGTATATTGGCCAGAAGGTACTCGCACCAGTCCCCGGCATCAAAGCGCTGCCCATGCAGGGTAATGGCCATAAGCCCCCGTTCGTCGGCCATGCGCTGCAAAGCGTCGGTAAGCTGAATTTCTCCGCCATGGCCGGGTTTGGTTTGCTCGATATATTCAAAAATTTCCGGGGTAAGCAAATAACGCCCTACAATGCCCAAGTTGGAGGGGGCCTCATCAGCCGGAGGTTTTTCCACCATGCGGCGCACACGCAATACACCGGGAGCCACTTCTTCGCCGGCCACCACCCCATAGCGGGAAATGCGCTCCTTGGGCACGGGAATCACCCCCACACACGGCAGATTATATTTTTGGGCGGCTGCAACCAGCTCCACAATGCCCGTGCCCTGACCGGCCATCATATCGTCGCCCAGCATAATTGCAAACGGCTCGTGCCCCGCCACAGGTTTGGCCGAAAGCACCGCATGGCCAAGGCCCAATTGCTGCTTCTGGCGCACGGCGATAACGTTGATCATATCGCCCACTTCCCTGACTTTTTCCAACAGCTCATGCTTGCCGCTCCGCAGCAGCAGCTCTTCCAGGTGCGGAGTATGGTCAAAATGGTCTTCGATGATTCTTTTTTCGCGGCTGGTCACAAAAACCACATCCCTCAGGCCAGCCTCCACCGCCTCTTCCACAATATATTGCAACACCGGCTTATCAAAAATAGGCAGCATTTCTTTGGGGATATTTTTAGAGGCGGGCAAAGACCTGGTTCCCCACCCCGCAACAGGAATAACCACTTTACGAACGTCCATGAGTACCTCCCGGGCGATCTTGTCCCGCGCTGTGGCCACGGCTGAGGGCAAAAGCACATTTCGTTTCCGTAGCCATTGTCAGTTGAATATACCTTAAATTCCCAATCTTGTCAGGCCCCGGGACAACACAAATACCCCGCAATTTACCCGCTTTAAATACGAAAGCAGGCTTGACAGGCCCCCCCGCACAGACTAAAACCCTCACAAGATAACTTTCGGGCCTATAGCTCAGTTGGCAGAGCCGCCGGCTCATAACCGGATCGTCCCTGGTTCGAATCCAGGTAGGCCCACCAGCAAACAGAAAAAGATCCGCTGGAACTTAACTGCTCCGGCGGATTTTCTCCCCCTGCTTATAGTCACTCTTTATTCAGCTTATCAATAACGCTACACAGCCCCATGCCAGCCAGACCGTCAAGCATCCTGCCGGCGCCGCCCTGCGGATATGCCGCAGCAGGCGCGCCAAAGAAACACTGTCCCAAACCGGAGCGGCCGCCGGCCCCAAATGAGGCTTTTCCACCATCTCACCATGGTACAGGGTAGGCCCGCCCATGCTCCGCCCGTGCAGCCAGGCTGCGACGGCCATGGGCCAACCGGCGTTGGGGCTGGCCATGGCGTCCGCCTGGCCGGCGATTATCGCCCACCCCGGCCAAGCGCCGAGTTTTTCACCCGTCGGCGTAAAACGCAAAAACGCTGCGGAAAGCCTGGCCGGAATCCAGGCCAGAAGATCATCCAGCCTGGCGGCCGCCCGCCCCAAATCACGCCAACGTTCGTTTTTATAGCCCCACATGGAATCCATAGTGCTGACCGCCTTATAAGCCCACAGGCCGGCAGGCCCGGCCAGGCACAGCCAGAAAAAAGGCGCGATCACCGCGTCATTGAAATTTTCGGCCAAAGTTTCAGCCAGGGCGCGGTATAGGTCATCATCCTCCGCAGCGCTTACATCCCTGCTGACCAAGCGGGACACCGCCTCCCGCCCGGCCTCGGCTCCTTCCAGGCGCAAAATTTGTCGCGCCCGGTCAACCTCATGAATAAGTCCATGCAATGCCAGGCCGGCGTAGGCGAAATATAGAGCAACCAGCCAGCCCGCTCCGGGCAGGGATGAAAAAATATACACAAGCAAACCGCTGCCGCCGGCAACCAGCACTACTGCCGCAAGCCCGGCCCAACGCAAGCGCCTGCTTTCCATATCGGCAAATGCAGTCTTTCTTTCGCCTGCCAGGGTCGGCTTTCCTGCCCAGATTCGAGCCTGAATCTCCAGCTTATCCAACGCCAGACCAATAAACCGCACCGGATGCGGCCAGCCGCGCGGGTCGCCCAGCAAGGCATCCAGCCCCAGGGCCAGAAGCGGCATGATCAACCAAGCAGCCCCGGCCA
>CBDTYX010000246.1:0-3279 GCA_965364745.1 uncultured Desulfovibrionaceae bacterium
CTCTAGAGCATTTTAACATTGAACTTATATATTAAGAAAAAATGCTCTGGTGCTAGCGCAGCGCAGCGCAGCAATTCCCATGAAATTGCCGTAGGTCGGCTTTGTCTATCGTTAAGCGGCAATCTTAAAACGAAAAATGCTATAAAAGACAAAAAGCGCCCGAATCCTGTGTTGATCCAAGATTCAAGCGCTTTAGGCAATTTTGCCCCCGGCCGGTTTACAGGCAGAAATCCTCGCCCAAATACACCCGCCTGGCCTGCGGGTTAACGGCTATTTCTTCGGGCGTGCCGTTTAAAATAGCACGGCCTTCATACACAATGTAGGCGCGATCGCAAATATTCAAGGTCTCGCGCACGTTGTGGTCAGAAATAACAATGCCGATATTGCGTTCTTTGAGGCGAATGATCAACCCCTGAATATCATCCACCGCCAAGGGGTCGATGCCGGCAAAGGGCTCATCCAGCAATACGAATTTAGGCTCACGAATAAGGGCCCGGGCGATTTCCAAACGGCGGCGCTCGCCGCCGGAAAGATGCATGGCCATCGAGTCGCGCAGGTGGCCGATGCCGAAATCATCCATCAACTCCTGGGCGCGTTCTTTTACCTGCGCCGGAGATCTGTCTGTATACTGCAAAATCATCAATAAATTGTCCCAGACGCTTAGCTTCTTAAAAACCGAGCTCTCCTGCGGCAAATAGGACAATCCCAGGCGGGCGCGCTCACATAAAGGCCAATCGCCTATGGATTCGCCGTCCAAAAGCACTTGCCCGGATGTGGGCTGAATAATGCCCAGAACCATATAAAATGTGGTGGTCTTGCCGGCTCCGTTGGGTCCCAGCAGCCCCACGATTTCTCCCTGATTGATATTCAGAGAAATACCGCAAACGACGTGGCGTTCTCCAAAGTGTTTGTGTAAATCCACAGCGGTCAATACCGACATAGTCCCTGCGCTCCGCAATTTCTCTGTTATTCAATATTCAGCGGGTTTTTACCGCCGCTCTGGTTCTGACCGGAGGATTTAAAGGTGGCCCGCACCGGTTCTCCTTTGCCGCCCAATACTTCACTGCGGTTTTCGCCCACATAAAAGTTAATGACCTGTCCGCGAATGTTGTTTTCGCCGTCGCGCAGCACCGGGTTCTGCTCCATGACCAAAAGTTCGCGATCAAGATAGTAGGTGGCCTTTCCGCAATCGCCTGTGCGGCCGTCTTTGCGCATTTTCACGTTGCCCAGGGCCACAAGCTTATCCACATCGCCTCCGCTCATACCCGCCAAAGGGTCGTCCTGCTGCGCGGCTTCAGCTGTTTCAGCAGTTTTAGGCTTGTTCTTCAAATAAATAATCAGGCGATCGGCATCCAGCTCAAAATCCGGCCGAACCACCTTTACCCCGCCTTCAAAAGTCACCTGCTGCTTTCCGGCGTCATAGGTCATGCGCATGGCCGTAACATCGGTGGGCACTTCGCGATTGCCCACGTTGCCCTTTTGGGCGTAAGCGGAGGTCGCGCATGCAGCCAGAGCCAAAACAACCCCGGACACAAACATAATTTTGCGCGTCAAAAGTCTAAAGTATATGTTTTTCATCATGCCAGCCTCATTAAAAAATACTCCGGTGTTTTTAACAAACTATTCCGCCGATGCCGGTTGTGTGGCGTTGTCCGCAGTCAAAGGCGCATTTTCCGAATTTGCGCCGGAATCATTCTGCTGCGTCTTGGGTTGGGGCTTAAAGTGAATGGTCACTCCCCCCCAGGCTTCAAAAACATTGGTTTTAAGATTCCAGGAGGCTTCTTTGGCCGTGCCCAGCATATCTTTGGATTCGACAACCAGCTCATCCGGAAAAACCAGCATATGGTCCACGCCGGTATAAACCAGTTTCGTGGTTTTCAGCGTGTTGCCGTCTTTCACCACCAGCACGTCCGGCCACAACTCCATGTTGCGCTCGCCCTGGTCCACCACGCCTTGCGCGGCGCCGACTTGAACTTCCTGATTATCGGGTCGAGTAAAATATGTAATTCTGGGCGCTTCAACATGAATAAGGCCGGAATCCTTGCGTACGGAAGCGACTTCGGCCTTAAGGCGCCAGGCTTCCAGCCCCCCTTCCCCTTGGGTCAGCGAGAACATCTTGAACACGATATTGGCGAGATCTTCCTGGTCGTTCAGCGCCTTTTCCAGGATAACTTCTTCCATTTTATCCTTGGCCGCCGGATACATGGCCCAAACCACACCGCCGGCAACGACCAGGAGCGCAATAATTACAATAAGTACTCCGCGTTTGCGGGGTTTTCTGTTCATGCTTTCTTCCAGCGAGCCAGGGCTTCATCAAGGCGTCCCTGCGCCGTTAAAATAAATCTGATGACTTCACGCACCGCGCCCCGGCCGCCGGCCAATTGCGTCACATACAAAGCCGCGGCAAGCACTTCCGGCTGCGCATTGATCACCGCTGCCGGAAAACCTACTGCGGCCATGGGCGCCAAATCCACCCAATCATCGCCTATATAGGCGAGCTCAGCCCACTTAAGTCCGCAGGCGCGGCGAATTTCATCCAAGGGCCCCATCTTGTCTTCCCGGCCTTCCACATAGTGCCGGACTCCCAATTTATCCATCCTGGCGCGAGCGGACACAGACTTAAGTCCGGTGATGACCGCCACTTCCAGGCCGGTATCCATAGCCAATTTAATGCCGAAACCGTCATGCACGTGAAAACGCTTGATCGTATCCCCATCCGGGCGGTAATATAGGCCGCCGTCCGTCAATACGCCGTCAAGATCAAGCACCAGCAATTTGACCGCCTTTGCGGCTCCCTCCGCCCGCTCCAGTTTAAGTTTGTCATTTTTTGTCGGCATCGCTCATTCTCCACAAAGCGGCCAAGTATTTAAACAAATCGGGCAAATCGGTCAAAAACAAAGAATTGGGGCCGTCACACAAGGCTTTATCAGGATTAGGGTGGCACTCAAGAAATACTCCATCCGCACCGGCCGCCACCGCGGCTTTGGCGAGCGGCGCTACAAACCCGCGCTCGCCGGAAGAAGATTCGCCTTGGCCGCCAGGCAACTGAACGGAATGGGTGGCGTCAAACACCACCGGCGCGCCTAAGCTTCGCATAATCGGAATGGCGCGCATATCCACCACCAAATTATTGTAGCCGAAAAATGTGCCCCGTTCGGTAAGCAGTACGCGCGAATTTCCGGCCTGCAACACTTTGCCCATGGCCGGGCCCATATCGCGGGGCGAAACATACTGCCCCTTTTTAATATTGACCACTCGGCCCGTGCGCCCGGCCGCCTC
>CBDTYX010000247.1:0-3218 GCA_965364745.1 uncultured Desulfovibrionaceae bacterium
ACAGCGAGGAGTAAGTGATGATGCCTAGGCCGCCCAGTTGAACCAAGGCCATGATTACAGCCTGTCCGGTGCGGTTGAAGCAGGCGGAAATATCAATGGTGGCGAGGCCCGTGACGCAGACCGCCGAGGTAGACGTAAACAGGGCGTCGACGAAAGACACCGGGATCTCATTCCAGCTTATGGGCAGCCACAAAAGAACCGCGCCGATAAAAATGGCTCCGCTGAACCCGTAAAGCGGCAGGGTCAGCGGAGTGGCAACGCGCATTTTCATGCGCTTTAAATAATACGCGGGACGTGGTTTGACAATGCTTCCGTATAGTCTAGATATTATATGAGCGCCGGGTAAAAAAACGGAACAATTGAGCTTTGCGCGGGGCGGGTGTAGAATGGCGCGAGCAGGCATGCGAAAAGCGGCCTGTCCGGAAGCGCAAGGATTATGCATGGAAAATCCAAGGTTGCGCTGATGAAGCTTTGCCAAGCGGCAATAAAGGAACGCATACATATGAGCTATAAAGATAAGGCCTTGCGCTATCACAGCCTGGGCCGCCGGGGCAAAATAGAGGTCATGCCCACCAAGCCCTGCGCCACCCAGGAACATCTGGCCCTGGCTTACACCCCCGGCGTGGCCGAGGCTTGCCGGGCCATCAGCGCCGACCCGGTCGCGGCTTACGATTACACGGCCAAGGATAATCTGGTGGCCGTGGTTACCGACGGCACGGCCGTGCTGGGCCTTGGCGATATCGGCCCGCTGGCCGCCAAGCCGGTAATGGAAGGCAAAAGCCTGCTGTTTAAGATGTTCGCCGATGTGGATGCTTTTGATATTTGCCTGAACGCCCCGGAACCGGAAGATGTGGTGGCCGCGGTCAAAATGCTGGCGCCCACCTTTGGCGGCATTAACCTGGAAGACATCAAGGCGCCGGAGTGCTTCGACATAGAAGACGCGCTCGTTGACGCCCTGGATATTCCGGTCATGCACGACGACCAGCACGGCACGGCCATTGTCATCGGCGCCGGGCTGCTCAACGCCATGGAAATTACCGGCCGCAATGTTAAAGACTGCACCGTGGTGATTATGGGCGCGGGCGCGGCGGGCATCGCCGCGGCCAAGTTTTTGCTGGCCCTGGGCTTTAAGTCTGAACACATCACCCTGGTTGACTCCAAAGGTCCGGTTTGGAAAGGACGCGGGCAGCTTTCTCCGGAAAAGCAGGCCTTTGCGCGCGATGAAAACGTGGGCGACCTTACGGCCGTTTTACGCGGGGCTGATTGTTTCATCGGCTGCTCGGTGCGCGATGTGCTCAGCCCGGACATGCTTAAAGGCATGGCCGCCCGGCCCATTATTTTCACCTGCGCCAACCCCGACCCGGAAATCGCCTATGACCTGGCCCGGGCCGCCAGACCCGACGCAATTTTGGCCACGGGCCGTTCCGATTACCCCAACCAGGTCAATAATGTGCTGGGTTTTCCGTTTATTTTTCGCGCCGCTCTGGACTGCCGGGCCAGGCGCATTACCGAAAACATGAAGGTAGCCGCGGCGCATGCTTTGGCCAAACTTGCCCGCGAGCCGGTGCTGCCGGAAGTGGCTGCCGCTTACGGTCTTGAACGTGTGGAATTTGGGCCGGAGTTTATTTTGCCCTTGGCCCTGGACCCCAGAGTCATGCTTTGGGAATCTCCGGCCGTGGCCCAGGCGGCCATGAAAGATAACGTCGCCCGCACTCCGGTGGATTTGGTCGATTACCCCAAACAACTGCAGGCGCGGGCGCAGGGTCTGAGCACCCGCCTGAAGTTGCTGACCGGTTTTTACGGTCTGGAAATATAACGGCGACAAGCAAATTTATTTGCAAACTTTTTTATAAGGACAACAAACACTGGTTATGAACATCACCTTTGCCGATTTTGCCGGACTTTCGTCCAGACTGGACGCCGCGATTGTTTTTGTATTTAAGGATGAGCAGGGCCGCGTGTTTCCACGTGCTTTGACCGACAATTTGCCCTGGTTGGAGGCTTTGCCCGGCTGGGTGGACTTCAGGGGCGAGAAAGACGCGTGCGCGGTGTTTTACGCGCCTGAAGACGCGGTTGTTGCGCGGGTTATAGTCATGGGCCTGGGCGAACGGGACAAGTTTAAGCCGGAAACCATGCGCCTCGCCGCCGGAGCGGCTCTGCGCAAGGCCCGCGCCCTGCGTCTGAAAAAAGTAGGCTATGTATACGCCCAGTTGCTTTCTTTAAGCAGCGACGCGGCAGGCGTGCTGGAAGAGGCCGTGCTGGGCGGGCTTTTGGGCTTGTACACCTACGATGAGTATCGCTCTAAAGCGCCGGACGCCTTTAAAGTTGTCGAGCTTGTGATTTTGGGAGGCGAACGCTTGCCGGAACCTTGGCGGGCGGCCGTGCGCCGGGCCGAGAGCACGGCAATGGGCATTACTCTCGCCCGCGATTTGTCCAACGCTCCAGCCAATGTGCTTGACCCGCTGGCCATGCACCAGGCGGCGGAAGATCTTGCCCGGCGGCACGATTTCAAGTGCGCCGCCCTGGATGAAGCTGAATTGCGCGCGCAAGGTTTCGGCGCGTTTGTGGCCGTGCTGCAAGGCTCGGCCGCGGGCGGGCGGCTCATTGTGCTCGAACACGCCCCGCAAGGTTTGGAAGAGCAAGCTCCATTGGTGCTTATCGGCAAAGGCATCACTTTTGATACCGGGGGCATTTCCCTTAAACCGGCCGCGGGCATGCACCGGATGAAGAGCGACATGTCCGGGGCCGCGGCGGTTATGGGCGCAATGGAGATCATCGGCCGCGAGCGCATCCCCCGCCGGGTGATCGGGATGCTGGCCTGCGCGGAAAACATGCCCGACGGCGCGGCTGCCCGCCCCGGCGACGTGGTCACCTGCCTTAACGGCAAGACTGTGGAAATCACCAATACCGACGCCGAAGGGCGTTTGGTGCTTTGCGACAGCCTGGTCTACGCCCAGCGTAAGTTCAAGCCCGCGGCCGTTGTGGACATCGCCACCTTAACCGGCGCCTGCGTGGTGGCCTTGGGCGAAAATGTGGCCGGGCTGTTTACCGAGGATGCCGAATTGGAAAGACTGATTCGTGAAGGCGGCGAGCGCACCGGCGAGCGTTTCTGGCCGCTGCCGCTGTGGGACAGTTATTTTGAGGCTATGAAGAGTGACGTGGCCGACATGGTCAATGCCGGGGCGCGGGAAGGCGGCGCCATCAACGCCGGGTTGTTC
>CBDTYX010000248.1:0-3210 GCA_965364745.1 uncultured Desulfovibrionaceae bacterium
TCCTCTGCTCTTTTATCGCATGGGCGACTTTTACGAGCTGTTTTTCGAGGATGCGGAAATAGCCTCGCGAGAACTGCAAATTGCCTTAACCTCCCGCACCCCAAATGCCGAGCATAAAATACCTATGTGCGGCGTACCCCACCATGCGGCGCGCACTTACATAAACCAGCTTTTGGCCAAGGGCTATAGCGTGGCCATCTGCGAGCAGGTGGAAGACCCGCGCGAGGCCAAAGGCTTGGTCAAGCGTGAAGTACGCATTGTGGAAACGCCGGGCATGGCGGTGGAAGACGACAACCTGCCGGCCAAGGGGCATTCCTTCCTCGGCGCTTTATACTGGAACGAGCAAAACCAGACCGGCGGTTTTGCCTGGCTGGACTTTTCCACAGGCGATTGGACGGGGCTTGTTTCGAGCAAAGAAAACGAACTGTGGCAGTGGGTGCTTAAACTAAGCCCCCGCGAGCTGCTGCTGCCCGAGGCGGCAAAACTTCCAAACGGCATTGAATTTTCCGGCACCCAAGTGGTGCGCCTGCCCATGCGTAGCGGCTTTGAGTTTAAGGGGGCTGAAGCGCGCATTCTTAAAGCCCAGGGCGTGCAGGAACTGGCCGCTTTAAATCTGGACAAAAAGCCTGAACTGACGCAGGCTTGCGGGGCGCTTCTCGCCTATGCGGCCCAGACTCAGATGCGGGACATCACCCACCTGACCCAATTCAAGTTGCTGCAACTAAGCAAACACCTGATCCTGGACGAGATCAGCGAACGGAATCTGGAGATCTTCCGCCGCCTAGACGGCCGCCGCGGACCCGGCACATTGTGGCATATGCTGGATAAAACCGTAACCCCCATGGGCGGACGTCTTTTGGAAGAGCGTCTGCGCCACCCCTGGCGCGATCTTGAAGTCATCAATTCCGGGCTGGATGCCGTGGATTGTTTCTTAAAAAGCGAAGCGCGCCACAAAGAAGTCGCCTCCGCTTTGCGTGATATTTATGATTTAGAGCGCCTGTCCACACGCATTTTTCTAAACCGGGCCACACCCAGAGATTTTATAGCTCTGCGCACCGCCCTCGGCAAACTGCCGGAATTACGCGAGGCAATCGCCAAGCTGGACAGCCCAGCAGGCGCATACCCCACGCAAGCCGAAGCCACAGGCGAAAACCTGCCCAAACCGGTACGCGAGGTTTTAAACAACTGGGATGACCTTGGCGAATATCGCTCCCTGCTGGAACGCGCTTTGGTGGACAACCCTCCCCCCACAGTCACTGAAGGCGGGCTCTTTAAGACCGGTTTCACTCCGGAGCTTGATGAGCTCATCGACCTGACCGAGCACGGCGAGGAACGCATTAACGAACTGCTCGCCCGCGAACAGGCAGCGCACAATCTGCCCCGCCTGCGCCTGGGGTACAACAAAGTTTTCGGCCATTACTTTGAACTGTCGCGCGCGGCCATGCAGGAAAATATGCCCGAGCATTTCATCCGTCGCCAGACCATTGCCAATGCCGAGCGTTTTACCACCGAAGAGCTGAAAGGGCTGGAAGGCAAGCTGCTTTCTGCCGAGGAAAAGCGAAAGCGTCTGGAGTATGCGTTATTTCAGGATTTACGCGAAACCATCGCCGCCGCCCGGTCCAGAATGCTGTTCATGGCTGAAGCCGTTGCGGTTGTCGACTTGTGGCAAGGCCTGGCCGCCGTGGCCAAAGCCTGGAACTGGGTGCGGCCGACGGTGCATGACGGCCTGGACATTGCCATTACCCAGGGCCGCCATCCCGTGGTGGAAGCGGTTCAAGGCGCGGTGCGCTTTATTCCTAATGATCTGCGTCTTGATCAGCAACGTCGCGTACTCCTGATCACCGGCCCCAATATGTCCGGAAAATCAACGGTTTTGCGCCAGGCGGCCATTATCTGCCTGCTGGCCCAGATCGGCTCCTACGTTCCGGCCAAAACCGCGAACATCGGCATTTGCGACCGCATTTTTTGCCGGGTGGGCGCTTCGGACAATCTGGCCCAGGGGCAGAGCACCTTTATGGTGGAAATGATGGAAACCGCCCGCATCTTGCGTCAGGCCACCAAAAAAAGCCTGGTTATTTTAGATGAAATCGGCCGGGGCACCAGCACTTTCGACGGCCTGTCCCTGGCCTGGGCGGTGGCTGAAGACCTGGCCCGCAAAGGCGATGGCGGCATCCGTACCCTGTTCGCCACTCATTATCACGAGCTCACCGCCCTGGAAGGCAAGCTGCCGGGCCTGCACAACATGAATGTACTGGTGACCGAGAGCAACGGCGAGATGGTGTTTACCCGCCGCCTGGTGCCCGGCCCCACCGACAGAAGCTACGGCATTGAAGTGGCCCGACTGGCCGGCGTGCCCGGCCCTGTTGTGGCGCGGGCCAAGCGCATTCTGCTTGACCTTGAAACCCGCGCGCGGCAAAATGGCCAGGCTTCCCCGGTCAAGCAGGTCATGGAAGACATGCCCGCGCTGCCCGGGTTTGAATATGTAGCGGAGCAAACCGTCAGTAATAAGCCGAGCGAAACTCCTGTTTGCGATGTGCCGCATCCTTTGCTGGTCAGTTTGCGTGATCTTGATCCGGACCAGCTAAGCCCTCTTGAAGCCTTAAAAACCCTGATGGAATGGAAACATCTCTGGGGAGGAAAGCCATGAAACTCCAGACACTAACTTCACAACGCTTCGCCCCCCCACCAGGCGCGCTCCGGATCTTCATCCTTTGCCTGGTTCTGACGCTGGCCGGTGCGGGGATCTCTGCATGCGGCAAAAAGGGCGACCCCAAGCCTCCCGGAGAAAAAAACACTTTTTCCTGGGTTTATGCGGACGCCAACATCAGCAATGAATGCATCAGCCTGCGCGGCATGCTGCAAGGCGACTACGTCAACCTAGAATCCATCCGGCTGGAACTGGAACCTGCCGGAAACATTGACGACTGTATTGGTTGCCCGTTCCGTCCCCTGGAAACGGAAGTCTTTTACGCCTCTGACGTGGCTTTAAGCGAAACAGGGGAGTTTACCCTGCTCTATTGCCCGGAACAAAAAAGCCACCTGTATCGCTGGCGCCTGATCGCGGTCAATACCTATCACACTCTGCCCAATATCCTGACTCCGGTGCTCACCGTGGAAGACCAGGCCGGGCCGCTGCCCTGGAATTGACGAAATCGCTGGAGGAGGGGAACCCCAAGGGGATGATCCCCTTGAGGTTCCCCTCCTCCAGAG
>CBDTYX010000249.1:0-3188 GCA_965364745.1 uncultured Desulfovibrionaceae bacterium
TTGTCGGGGCGCAGGCGCCCTTATAGCATGTCCTTCGCTATAATACCTCTCACCCCGTTTCGTTCGCAGTCTTTCGGTTTTCCCTGGGGGCGGCCACCCGTTTAAGTTTATTCGTTTTTGGGGCGGGGCTTTCAGGTTCCTTCCCGGCCTGCGCTGTTGCCCGCAAAGCTTTGCGGTCTACCTTAAATATCCGTTAATCAGGCGCGCCAGCAGGTTGTTGAGCTGCTCCACATCATAAGGCCCGATGGTGGGCTCAAGGTGGGCATAGCCGATGCCGCTGTCGTCGGTAAGAAATACATAAGTCCCGCCGCTGGCCGCGGCCAGGGCGCGCAGCAGAAATTCCGTGTCTTTGTCCACGCCGCTGGAAGCCACGGGAATAATGCGGATGCCCATGGACGCGGCCTGGGCTGTGAGCTTGCGCATTTCGGCCGCAACGGCTTTGGTGTTGTGCGGCGGGGCGTCCAGCACCAAAAAGAGCAGGCGGGCGCGGGCGCCCATGTCCCAGTCGTGCTTATTCAGGGCGTCGTCAAGGGCCTGCTCCACGGCTTCCTCATAGTCGCCGCCGCCGTCGGCTTTCTGCCTGCTCAGGAAATTCTGCGCGTTTTTCAGGTCGCGGTCAAAGGGCGCGGCGCGAATGACGTACTCGTCGCCCTCGTCGCGGTAGACGTTGACCGAGAGGCGCACCGGAATATTGGCGTTGTCGCGGCGCACCCGGTCAATGACGTTGACGAGCTCCGCATTGAGAAAATCGAGCTCGTCCTGCATGGACCCGGTAGTGTCGACCACAAACATGAGGTCCAGGGCGGGCGCGGAAGCTTTTCCGCCGCTGAAGGCGATATGGTAAGCCTGTCCGGCCGCGTAGGGTTTTTCCACCCGCGAGCCGTTGTAAGTGACCCGCAGGGTCGCGGGTTCGGCGGCGTCCCTGTCTTTGTTGAAGCCGGCAAACACATAGGCCGTGCCGCTGTTGTCGGTGCGGGCCGCCCACAGGCTTTCGCCGTTTTTGCCCAAAAGCTCCGCCACGGCGTTTACGGCGGGTTCATTTCCGGCTGTGGCCTTCACTTGCGTGCGGCGGGCCAGGCTCATCTGCCAGCGCTGCTCAAAGGTGCGCCATTCCTGGTTGGTCTGCATGAGCTTCAGCAGGAAATCATATTCGGCGTTATCGTTCCATTCGCCGGCGGTTAGAAGGCCGGGGCGGGGCTGAATCCGGTTGCCCCCGGAAGATGCCTCGGCAGCGCTTGCGTCGCGGCGGACGCGAGCGCCCTCCGCGACGGCCGATTTTTCAGCCGCAATGCCGTCCGTTTCCACGGCCGCGGGCATAAACGCGCCGCTCACGGCCGAGTCCGAAGCGCGGGGGCTTTCCGCCTTGCGGCTGCACGCGGCGAAACTTAAGAGCAAGAGCACACAGAGGCAGAACAGGACAGCGCGAAAACGAACGGGCATGGCGAAAACACTCCTTGCTTCCCCAAGCTTAAGCTTGGGGGCGAAAGCGATTAGTAACAAATATTATTAGGAAAAGCGAGGGGGAATTTTCAGATTGAACGGTTAATCGTCAATTTAGGCGAGAAAAACTTGCGCAAAGGCATAAACGTCCCGGGGGCGCGTTTTAAGAAATCGGGTCGTATTTTCATCCGGTCGGGCCTGGCGCCGGCGCAACGCGGAATTACTTAAAACTTATAAGGTCGAGCGGATAAGGAGGACGACATGAACGAGCGGTTGCAAATAGTGGCCGACAGGCTGGCCGGGGCGGCTATGTGTTTTTTGGCCACGGTGGACAACGGCAAGCCCAGGGTCAGGCCGTTTCAGCATCAGTTCGCGCTGGACAACAAGTTGTGGTTCGGCACGGGCAAAAGCAAGGCCGTGTGCAGGCAACTGCAGGCGAATCCTTGGGTGGAAATTTGCGCGGTGGGGCCGGACGCGGCTTGGTTGCGCGTGTCCGGGCAGGTGATTTTTGCCGACGACCGGGCGATTAAAGAGCGCATCCTGGCCGGGCAGGAGCTGATCAGAAGCCGTTACAACAGCGCGGCGCATCCCGATTTAGCCGTGTTTTATCTTGAGCACGGCACGTACGCTCTGGACGGCTTTCCCGGAATCCCGCCCCGTACAGGGAAGTTTTAGCGCGCTTTGGGGTTACTTTCCGGCCAGGCGCTCTTCCAATGCGGCGTCAGGCCGCACAACGAGGGTGCGCTGAATTTTATCGACCAGAACCTGGCCCGGCGCGCCGCCTTTAACCGGCCGCACATCGCGGGCGAGGGCCACCATGATTTCGGCGCGGGCGTCGTTTTTCCAGGCGCTTTTCAGGGCGGTGAGGACGGCGGCCTGCTCCAGATCTATTTCCGGCACTTCGATCAGGGCGTGGGCGCGGCGCAAAAGGGTGTGGGCGCTGGGGCCGGTTTGGGAGTGCAGCCATAAATCGTGGGGCGCGGCCAGTTTTAAGAGGGCGCGGTTGCCGTGCGCGTTTTTGCCGCGCAGGATGACAAAGCCGTTGGCGCTGTGAAACCGGCTTATGTCTTTATGCGGCGAGGTCTGCGTTTCCGGCGGCGTCGCCCCGGCGCGGCGATTTTCACCATCCCCCGTTTTGTTCTTCCCGCCCCCCGGGCCGGCCAATTCCTCCCGTCTGGCTTCCAGGTGTTTGACTCCGCGTTTGCCTTTGGCGGCCAGGCGGAAGAGGCGCTCCATATTTTCGGCGATGGTCAGCAAAGGATCAAGGCTGATGCGGCGTGGCCCGTGTTCGCTTTCCAGGGTTACGGCGTCGGTTTTCAGATCTTTGGGCAGGGCGTGCAGCCAGGTTTGCAAAAGCACGGCGTCGGTTTGCGCATCAATCCAGCTTCGCAGCTTGCGTTCCTCTTCATCCAGCTTGGCGGCCAGGCGAAGGGCGCGTTTGCGTTCGCGCAAGTCTGCGGCGCGATCTGAAGCGCGGTCCGCGTCATGCGCGGCGTCCATGGCCGCGGCGGCAAAGCAGCGGGCGGCGGCGGCGAGGGAGGGGTGGGCGTTTGTTTCAGGGGTGAAGATCCGTTCCGCGCGGCCCGCGCGCAAGGGCGCGGGCAGGGGCCAGGCGCTGAGGAGCGGGGCAGGGATGCCGCCGCCCGTCACCTCTCCGGCGCTCCCGCTCCCTGCGGGCGTTTGCGCCTCATATACAAAAATATCGCCTTCGCCTGTGCGCAAATCGGCCAAGAGAGCCGCTTGCTCGC
>CBDTYX010000250.1:0-3153 GCA_965364745.1 uncultured Desulfovibrionaceae bacterium
TCTCCGCAAGGAGAGCGTGGATAGAAATATAATAAGCCCGCACAGCACGCCGGACACGGGAATAAGGTTGCTTAAAGCCGCATAGGTAGGCACGGTAACCTTGCTGATGGCAAAGGCCGACAGGGCTTGCGCGCCTAAAGTCACGGCCAGGGTCAGATAAAGCAGCGCGCCCAGAGCCGGCGCGTCGAGCGTAACGGGCAAATGAATATGCCCGCTCAACAAACCGGGCAGCAGCAGAACGGTTGCTCCCAGGCTCTGCACCCAAATAATCTGCACCGGATTATAGCGGCCGCGCAAGTAACGCAAAATAAGCACAAAGCCTGTGCCTCCGGCCATGGACAGGAGCACGAAAAAATTGCCCAGCATCGGATCGGGAGCATGCCCGGAGGCGCCGCCGGCCAGCGTGAGCAAAATCACGCCGCCCAGAGCCGCCAGAAAGCATGCGCCTTTGGCCGGGCTAATGCCTTCCCTGAACAGCAGCCAGCCGCCCAGCGTGTACACCAGCGGGCCCAGCGCCCAAATCATGCCCGCCTGGGAAGCCGCGGTATAGCGCATGGCCAGCGCCTCAAAAATAAAGGCGGCCAAGGGCTCGCACAAAACCAGCAGACTAAGAAGCAAAATATCCTTGCGCGGCGGCAGGACCCGGAACTTGAATTTATCCGTGAACAACAGGGGCGAAACCAAACACAAGGCCAAAGCCATGCGCGCGAACACCAAAAAAATCGGTCCGCACTGGGGTTGAGCCAGTTTGACCATGGCCAGGGAACTGCCCCAAAGTATAAAGCCGACCGTAGCCGTCAGAACGGGCAAGACAAATTTCGAGGTCGAGCTTGCGGTCAAACGGTCCATGCTTTGACCGGACTAGTAATAATAAAATTTAACCGCAGCCGGCTCATTAGCCTCCGCAGCCAGGCGATCCAGAAGCTTCGCGGTTTCTCCCAACCCCGCCTGCCCCAAAATCAGCCGCAGCAAAGAATATTCTTCCTGCTCAGGGCCTTCCAGCAGAGGAAGATCCTCTTTTTCCCGGCACAATTCCTTGAGCACCATCAACGCTTTGGTTTTATCGCCCAAAGTGTCCGCCAGACCCAGTTCCAAAGCCTGGCGGCCGGTTACAGCCCGCCCGTCACGCAAAGTTTCCAGGGCTTTCGCGTCAAGGTTTCTGTGTTTTTCCACCAGACCGACAAAGCGCTCGAACATATCCTGAATGATGCCCATGAAATAGATGCGCTCCTTGTCCGTAAACTCCGCCCACGGCGAGCCGGCCGCTTTGAGATCGCCCGTGGCCAACGATTCGTGGCTTACGCCGATCTTGCCCATGAGCTCGCGCATGTTGGGCAGCTCCATGCGCACCCCGATGCTGCCGGTCAGGGTGGTGGGGTTGGCCACAATGGCTTTGGCCGGCAAGGCCACCATATAACCGCCGGAAGCGGCCAGGGCCCCCATACTGGCCACCATGGGCCGCTTTTCAGCCAGGCGCGCCAGGGCGGTGTAGATTTCCTCCGACGGGGTTACCGCGCCGCCCGGCGATTCAATGCGCACCAGGATGCCCACAGCGTTATCGTCTTTTTCCAAAGTTTCAATCCAGGCCAGAGTCGGGGCGCTATCCATAATGGTCCCCTCAATGTTGACCACGCCGAAATACGGCCCGGACAACGGCCCGCCAGGTTGGGCGGCCAAGTATATGCCTCGGCCGACAGAAAAAATCAGCCAGGCCAGGATAATTATTCCCAGCCAAAACAGCACGGGATGCCTCCGCCGCCAGGGCAGGGGGGCGGAATAAAAAATATTGCTGTTCATGCGCATTCTCCGCAAGTGGTTTGAAAATTTAAATTCATGCTCCGCAAAAACTAGTTTAAGGCCTCCACCAAGAAAAAGAATCCCCGGCAAAGCGCAAAAAATAAATTCAGATGTGGCCGAAACGCTAAAATATGCCCTACTCCCTGTCAATCAGCATTTGACAAGCCCGACCGCAAATTCTAGCGTAAACAACGAGTTTAACACGCCACTTTCCAAACCCAAAGGATTAACCGTGCACTCCCGACATCCCTTCAGCAACCCCGAACTGGCTAAAGCCCTGCTTGAGCGCCTTGCCCGTTCGCTGACCCGCCCCTTCACCTTTATGGAGGTTTGCGGCACGCATACTGTGGCCCTGTTCCGCACCGGCATCGCCTCGCTTTTGCCCGAGGGTCTCACCCACCTCTCCGGCCCAGGCTGCCCGGTCTGCGTCACCCACGACAGCGAAATCGCCGGCGCCGTATCCCTGGCCGGCCGCAAAGACGTTATTGTGGCCACTTTCGGCGACCTCATGCGCGTGCCCGATCCGCAAGGCCGCACCTTAAAAACCGCCCAGGCTGAGGGCGCGCGCATCGCCGTGCTCTATTCGCCCCTGGAGGCCCTGGACCTCGCCCGCGATCATCCGGGCAAACAAGTGGTTTTTCTGGGCGTCGGCTTTGAAACCACCGCCCCTGCCGTGGCCGCCACCATTCTGGCCGCCCGCGCGCAAAACCTGAAAAACTTCATGGTCCTGTCCTGCCACAAGCTGGTGCCGCCGGCCCTGCGCCTGCTCTTGGAAGGCCCGGATTGCGCCATTGACGGCTTTCTGCTGCCCGGCCACGTGTCCACCATCCTGGGGCTTGAGCCGTACAATTTTATCGCCAAAGAATTTAAGCGCCCGGCGGTCATCGGCGGTTTTGAAGCCCCCGATCTGCTTCAGGCCCTCATCGCCCTGGTCGAGCAGGCGGGTGACCCCGCCCCGCGCGTGCTCAATGAATACGCGCGCGGCGTCAGCCCGGAGGGCAATCCCAGAGCCAGGGAAATTTTGAATACCGTATTTGCGCCGGCCGCGGCCCGCTGGCGGGGCATCGGCGTCATCCCCGCTTCCGGCCTGGATATCCGGCCCGAATTCGCCGATTTTGACGCCAAGGTCCGCCTCAAGCTTGACCTGCCCGAAGGCAAAACCATTCCCGGCTGCCGCTGCGGCGAAGTTTTGAGCGGCCGCATGCAGCCGCCCCGTTGCCCCCTGTTCGGCACAGCCTGCACCCCGGCCAGCCCCATCGGCCCGTGCATGGTCTCCACCGAAGGCAGTTGCGCGGCTTATTATAACTACGGGGTGTAAGGCGAAAGCAACTGGAGGAGGGGAACCCCCATGGGCTA
>CBDTYX010000251.1:0-3133 GCA_965364745.1 uncultured Desulfovibrionaceae bacterium
GAGGGAGAGGCGCGGGAGAGGACATGCCCCCTTGCCGGAGTTTGCGCTTCAAAAATATCCTCTCTCGAAAAACCAATGGCCGGTTGGCGCAAACCAAGCTGTGAAGCCCGTTTGGTTCGTGACAGCGGTGTAACATAATTAGTCAAACAGATCCGGGTAATCGCCATGCGTTTAAGTCTTAACTGGCTGCGGGAATTTGTGCCTTTTGAGGGCAGCGCCGAGGAATTGGGCCACCGGCTGACCATGCAGGGCATGGAAATGGAGGGCATTGAGCGCCCCTTTGCCCATTTGGCCGGCCTGGTGGTGGGTGAAGTGCTCTCTTGCGAGCAACACCCGGATGCGGACAAGCTCAAAGTTTGCCGCGTGAATGTGGGCGGCCCCGAAGTGTTGGATATTGTTTGCGGCGCCCCCAATGTGGCGGCCGGTCAAAAAGTGGCCGTGGCCCCGGTGGGCGTGACCCTGCCGGGCGGCTTGACCATAAAGAAAGCCAAGCTGCGCGGCGTGCCTTCCGTAGGCATGATCTGCTCTGAAGCGGAGCTCGAACTGTCCGACGATCATAGCGGCATTATGGTTTTGCCGCACAGCGCGAAACCGGGCGCCCGGCTTATTGACGCGTTGCCCCTGGACCAGGAAGTGCTGGAAATCGGCATTACTCCCAATCGGGGCGACTGCCTGTCCATTTTGGGGCTGGCCCGCGAAACCGCCCTGGCCTTTGGCCTGCCTTTGAGCATGCCCGCCGCTGAATTTGCGGAAAGCGGCGAAACCGCGCCCGACCGCGTGGCGGTGGAGATCGAGGATGCGCAGGGCTGTCCCCTGTATTACGGCCGAATTATTGAAGACGTCGAGCTTGGTCCCTCCCCGGACTGGATGCGTTACCGTTTGAAGGCCATGGGCCTGCGCGCCCATTCCAATGTGGTGGACGTGACCAACTACGTGCTCATGGAGCTTGGACACCCCCTGCACTCCTTTGACCTGAACCTGCTGGCCGGCAATAAAATCATCATCAAACGCGCTGTGAACGGACAGCGCTTTATCACCCTGGACGGCGTTGAGCGCGAGCTTGCAGCTTCCGATCTTTTGATTTGCGATGCGGAAAAAGCTGTGGCCCTGGCCGGGGTTATGGGCGGCGCCAATTCGGAAATCAACGACGCCAGCCGGGCGGTATTTTTGGAAGCCGCTGTTTTTGATCCGGTGACCATCCGCCGTACCGCGCGGCGTCTGCACCTGCACAGCGAAGCCTCCTACCGTTTTGAACGCGGCGTGGACCAGGGCAATGCCGAATATGTGACCCGCCGCGCTTGCCATCTTTTGCAGGCCTTGACCGGCGGCCGGGTGCTGCCGGGTCTGTGCGGCAGCGAGGCGCGTCCCGCGCCCAAGTATAACCTTAATTTCAGAGTGCAGCGGGCAAGTGAGCTTCTCGGCGTTGCCGTGGACAGCGATTTTTGCCTGCAGACCTTGCAGCGTGTGGGCTGCGCCGTGAACATCGCTCCGGAGAATGTGCCCTGGAAAGTGGCTCCCCCCGCGCACCGTCCGGATATTACCCACGAAGCGGACCTTATTGAAGAAGTGGGCCGCGTTTACGGTCTGGACCGCATAGCGCCCACTCTGCCGGCCATTGCCCGGAACAGCGAAAGCCTGCACGCGGACACCGAATACCATTTCCTGTTGGCTTTGCGGGAGTGGGGCGCGGGCCTTGGCCTCAACGAAGCGGTCAACTACAGCTTTGTAGGGCACAAGGATCTGGACCTTTTGAATTTGCCGCGCGAAGGCCGCATTTCGATCATGAACCCCTTGAGTTCCGAGCAGGACGTGTTGCGCACGGCTGTGGCCGCCGGACTTTTAAACAGTCTGCGCCACAACATCGGCCAGGGCAACGCAGGCTTGCGCCTGTTTGAAACCGCCCGGGTCTTTTTTGAAGATAAAGATTCCGAAACCATGGCCCGCGAGCACGGCCGCCTGGGGCTTCTGCTTTACGGCCGCCGTTTTGACTCTTTGTGGCCGCAGAGCGACGACAGCGTGGACTATCAGGATCTCAAGGGCTTGGTCGAACACCTCTTGCGCCGTCTTAATCTGCCGGCCGGAAAATTTTCCCTGGAAAGCGACCACCCCTGGCTCAGCCCTTGCGTGCGCCTGAGTGTGGAAGACCGCGATCTCGGCGTGCTCGGCCAGGTTAAGCCGGAAATCGCCGACGCCCACAACGCCCGCGCGCCGGTGTGGATGGCTGAACTGGACTCCGATGCCCTGCGCGAACTGGCGATTGGCCGCACCCCGGCTTTCAAGCCCCTGCCGCAATACCCGCCGGTGCGGCGCGACATTACCGTGATGTGCCCGGAAACGCTGCGGGTGGAAGAGGTTTCGGAGCAGATTCTGGCTTTGCGCCTGTCCTGGCTGGAGGATGTGCAGCTTGCGGACGTGTTTATCCCGGAAGGCAAGGCGGAACGCAACCTCACCTTCCGCTTGACTTTCCGCCATGCCGGGCGCACCCTTAAAGACACTGAAGTGGATAAAGAAAGAGAAAAAGCGGCGCAAGCCCTTGTGGCCGCGCTGCCTGTAAGGGTTTAGGCGCGGGCGTCGGGTGAAGGGGAACCTCAAGGGGCTGTGCTACTTGGCGTTCCCCTTCACCCGACCCATCCTCTCCTGAACCCGTATTAGCGGCGCCGCGCGATGTGGGAAAAATCAGGAGTTGCCCTTTAGAGTGCAACCTCATTTATAAAAAGCCGATGGCCGGTTGGCGTGAACCAAGCCGCGCAGCCCGCTTGGATTCATGACAACGCTGTAAAATATATAGCCAAACAGGTCCGGGCATATGTCGGAGAAGATTTATCGTATCGGTGAAGCGGCCGCTCTGCTGGATCTCAAGGCCTATGTGCTGCGTTTTTGGGAAACCGAGTTTCCGCAGCTTGTGCCCGTGCGTACGGACAAAGGCCAGCGCCTTTATTCTGAAGAAAATATCGCGTTGCTCCGCCGCATCAAATACCTGTTGCACGAACAGGGCCTGACCATTGAGGGCGCGCGCCGGGTTTTGGCCTCCGGGCCCGCAAGCGGCGTGCAAAGTCCTGACTACGGCGCCGGTTTTGCCGCTCAGACCGAGCCGCTCGCCCCGGCCCGGTGCAAACTCAACTTCCCTCCGGAC
>CBDTYX010000252.1:0-3131 GCA_965364745.1 uncultured Desulfovibrionaceae bacterium
AAGCTGTAGGCCGCAGGTTCGATTCCTGCCGGGGACGCCACTTTCAATCCAACCAAATCCCGCAAAGCCTATTAAGCTTTGCGGGATTTGGTTATTGTCAATAAGGGTAACAAGAACAAGAGAAATTGGCTTGAGGGAAACTCCAGGCCGGTTGCAGCCTGGGAAGAAAATTTTCCTATCAGAAGCCGTTCATGGATTTACAGCGTACCGCGCCATGAATTGATATGCATTATGTCCTTTGCTTGAATCTCTTTCTGGACGGGCATGGATGCGTTTTTCGCAGGATGCCCCAAAGCAATGTAGCAGGGCAGGACATAATTTTCAGGATGCCCGACAACTTACGAAGTAAAATATAACAGCCTGCCCCGCAAAACTTTCTGTTGTTTTATCGCTAAGCAAGCTTGTTTGTTGTCCGGCAATATTGGCTAAACCAAAAACATGGTGTATCCTGTTGCGACTTATACTCATTCCTTCAGGAGACAGCTCATGCGCAAAATTCTATTCTCGCTGTTGGCTTTTATGATATTATTGCCGACTCACGGTTTTGCCCAGCGCATCACATCAGATGGAGCCCTGCCCATGCCTCCGCCGCCGCAGCTCCGTCAGAGCTACCAGGTGGAGGAATTGGTGCTGGAAGTGGAGGTGGTCGGCCAGAAAGCCGATTGCAGTCTGCGCACGATCATCCGCAATACCGGAAACTCCGTGCTGGAAATGGACTACCTGGCCCCGCTGCCTGCGGGCGGCGCGGTGAGCGGATTAACCCTCATTGCCGACGGCAAGGAAATGCCCGGCGAAATGTACGAGCGCGACAAGGCCCAGGCCATCTACCAGCAGATTGTGGCTAACCTGCGCGATCCGGCCCTTTTGGAATACGCCGGACGCGACACCTACCGGGCCCGCATCTTCCCCATTCCGCCCAAAGAGACCCGTACCCTGGATCTGCGTTTTGTTTATCTTTTGCCCAAGGAAGGCGATGAAGTCAGCCTGCAAATCCCTCTGGCCGGGCCTTTGACCATTGACAAAACTGTGGGCCGTCAGGAAGTGATCATTAAAATCAAAGATACGCCGGGCCTGAACAACATCTACACTCCGGCTGAGGCGGATGTTGAAGCGCGCTCCAATTCCGGGGCTGTGGTTAAGTTCAAGGCGGACAAGAGCCCGGCCCTGGATGTGTTCCGCCTGTTCTTCCAGACGGAGCGTTCCCCGGTGGGCGGCATGATTTTAAGCCACAAGCCTGATGCTGATGAAGACGGCTTTTTCCTGTTCCTGGCCGAGCCGGATTTAAGCCGCCGCGAGCAGGCTCAAGCGGCTAAAAACGTGATTTTCGCCTTGGATAAATCCGGTTCCATGAGCGGCAATAAATTCAAGCAGGCCAAGGGCGCCGTAAAATTTATTCTGGATCGCCTGGCCGAAGACGATAACTTCAACCTGGTGGACTACAACGCCAAGGTGTCCGTCTGGCAGCCGGAGCTTATGGATATGAGCCCGGCCAATCGCAAGGCGGCCAAGCAGTATGTCGATGATTTGCGCGAGGGCGGCTCCACCAATATTGAAGAAGCCATCACTACTGCCTTTAAAATGGCCGGCCACAGCGGACGGCCCACTTATATTCTGTTTATGACTGACGGCCTGCCCACTGCCGGGGCGACCGACGAACTGGCCCTGGCCAAAATCAGCAAAAGTGCCAATACCAAAGATGCAGCCCGCTTGTTCGCCTTCGGAGTGGGCAACGACGTCAACGCCCGTCTGCTGGACCGTCTGTCCGGCCAGGCCGGCGGGGTGAGCGTGTTCGTCAGCCCGGCTGAAGATATAGAGAGTAAGGTGGCCGCCTTTTTCGCCAAAATGGACAGCCCGGTCCTGACCAAGCCTAAATTGTCCATTGAGCGCAAGGTCAACCGGGTTATTCCGGCTGAACTGCCTGACCTATTTGTGGGCGGCCAGATGGTGGTGGTGGGGCGCTACCCCAAGGGCGGCGATGCCGAGTTTACCCTGGAAGGCCGCGTGGGCGAGAAAAAAGAAGTCTACACATATAGCGCCAAAGCTGGCCGACGGTCCCGCCGAGGGCGGAGATTTCATCGCCTTGCTCTGGGCGCAACGCCGCATCGGCGAGCTTATTGACGAAATCGATCTGGCCGGCGGCAACCCCCACAAGGAGCTGGTGGATGAACTGGTGACGCTGTCCAAGCGTTACGGCATCCTGACCCCGTATACCAGCTTTCTGGCTTTGGAAGACCAGGCCATCACCTCCGAATCAGAGCTTCAGTTCGCCACGAGTCGAAACCTTTCGGCTATGGAAGAAACCGTGGGCGCCGGGGCCAACAAGCAACGTGAGATCAAGGGCGAATACAAACAAGCGGACAAGGCCCCGCAGGCTATGGCGGCCGCGCCGGAGCAAGCTATGGCCAAAATGCAGGAAATGGCCGACTTTGACGCTGTGGTGGCCCAGTCGGCCCCCGGCAGCCTGCACATGCCCAATCAGTGGGGCGGCCGGACCTTCTATTATAAAAACGGCCAATGGCAGGACAGCACCATCACCGAAAGCCAGCTTAAGAGCCCCAAGGTGATCAAACAGTTCAGCGATGCCTATTTTGAACTGGCCAACGCCTTGCGTCCGGACCAGATGATTTGGCTGTCGCAAACCGAACCGGTGCTTATTAACCACCGGGGCACGGCCTATTTGATTGAGCCTGTGAAGAACTAAAGGAATAAAATGTAAGTATGCAGCGGCCGGGGAGTGATCTTCGGCCGCTTTTTATGCGCTTGAGAAAAGCGGTCAAACTATTTCTCGGAACGAAAAACTTGCCAACCGAGATAGTAAAGCAGAAGGCCGCAGACCATCCATAACCACCAGGTCATAATAAATCCTTTTTGAAATAACTTAAGAAACGGCTTACGTGCCTTTTCGCCTTAAACGTACAAGAGTTTTGACATTCCTGCAACCTGGCCTGTCCTTCCGCTTTTTTATAATTTTACGCTTGCCTGTTCGGGCAAAAAGAATGATTATATACATCATGGTCTGTTTTTCTTGAGTATGACCAAATAATACTCCCAGGCTTTCTTTAACTCACTTAAACAAATCGAGGACACGCATGGCGAAAGTAAAAGTAGGCATAAACGGTTTTGGACGTATC
>CBDTYX010000253.1:0-3129 GCA_965364745.1 uncultured Desulfovibrionaceae bacterium
GGAGAGGGGGAACCCCAAGGGGATTATCCCCTTGGGGTTCCCCCTCTCCAGAGGTCGCTTCAACCTAAAAATCGTCATCTCGCGGCGGCTTGCGGCCTGGTCGGCTGCGGTGTATACAGCGGGCATGAAGACGGAACATTTCGGCCTGGATTTTGAAACTTTCGCCCGGATCATCGACAATTTGCACGATGAGATCATTGTTTACGACAACAATTACCGGATCGTTTACATCAATAAGGCCTGCGAGCGGCATTACGGCTTTCGGCAGGAGGAGATGATCGGCAAGAGCTTCTGGTATTTCGTGCGCGAGAACAGTTGCTGGAACTGGTCGGTGCTGCCCACGGTCTATGAGTTGAAAAAGCCGCTCAAGCAGGAGCAGCAGACTTATATCGGGGCCGATCTGTTTACCATCGCCACGCCGCTGTTTGACGCCAACGGCGAAGTGGAATTTGTGCCCATGAACGTGCGCGATGATTTTCATGAAGGTCTTATTGAGCGTTTTCAGGATATTCAAGAGGTCAGCGAAAACCCGACGGAGCGCCTGCAGCAGGGCCTGGTCAGCCAGAGCCCGCTGATGATCGAGGTGCTGGAACTGGCCGAAAAAGTGGCCGAGATGAAAACCCCCTGCCTGCTCCTCGGCGAATCGGGCAGCGGCAAGAGTCTTCTCGCCAAATATATCCACGCCAACAGCTCGCGCCGCGAGAGGCCCTTTGTGGTGGTCAACTGCGCCGGCATTCCCGTGGAGCTGTTTGAAACCGAGCTGTTCGGCCACGTGCGCGGCGCGTTTACCGGCGCGGTGGCCCAGAGCCAGGGCTTGTTTGCCCAGGCCCAGGGCGGCATGCTTTTGCTCGATGAAATTTCGGAACTGCCTTTTGGGGTGCAGGCCAAGCTTTTGCACGTGCTGCAGGAAAACGAGTACCGCATGGTCGGCGGCTCGGCGCCTGTGCCGGCGGATGTGAAAATTTTGGCCGCCAGCAACCGCAATCTGCGGGGCATGGTGCAGGCCGGCACGTTTCGCGAAGATCTCTATTACCGCCTCAATGTGGTGGAAATTACCGTGCCGCCCCTGCGCCGCAGGCCCGAGGACGTGGTGCCGCTCATTTATTTTTTCCTGCAGGTGTACGGCAAGCAATACAAAAAGCGGCGGCATATATCTGAAAACGCCCTGGACATTTTGTGCCAGAACCCCTGGCGGGGCAATGTGCGCGAGCTGGCCCACGTTATCGAGCGCCTGGTGGTGGTCAGTCCGGGCACGACCATTGAGGCGGCGGACCTTTCGCCCGTGCTTTTTGAATCGCCCTTGGCGGACGGGCCCGAGGACGGCTGCCCGCAGATTGCGGATGAAGGCCCGCCCCTGCCCGCGCCGGGCAAAGGCCTGGACAGGGCCCTTGACGATTATGAACGCCGCATCATCCTTGGCTGTTACAGCCGCTGCAAATCCACGCGCAAAATGGCTGAAGAACTGGGCATTACCCAGTCCAAGGCCAGCCGCTTGTTGCGCAAATACCGGCTTGAGTCGCAAATGACTCTATGAGTCAAATTCGATTCGCTATTGAGCGCGGCGAATAGGTTTTTCACACATAAATTGAGCCATATTTGACTCAAGAGATTTTGTAGTCTTTTTCTTCCCTTCTATTAATCTATTGATATTTCGAAATATATTTGAGCTTGTGCTTTTTGGTACAATGTTTGCTCATAACTTGCCGTCCGGATCTTTCGGAGCAGGCGGCGGGGGCTGACGTCTTTTTTAACTCTAAAACTAATACAATTTTTATCCGTTTTTTATGCGGATAATTTGGGAGAGACTATGCGTATCACTGACGTGGAAGTGGTCATTTTGCGTGTTCCTCCGGCCGGGCAGCCCTGCGAATGGGGCTGGGACGGCGTGCTGGTGCTGGTGCACACCGACGCGGGCATCACCGGCGTGGGCGAGTCCGATACGTCCCCTTACGTGGTTAAAGCCTTTATTGAGGCCGCCCATTCCAACTTGGCCTGCTTTGGCCTGCGTGAAACGCTCGTTGGCGAAAACCCCCTGGAAATTCAGCGCTTGTGGAGCAAGATGTATGAGAGCTCCTCGTACATGGGCCGCCGGGGCGTGGGCATTCACGCCATCAGCGCGGTGGACATCGCCCTGTGGGACATCGCTTCCCAGTATTACAAACAGCCCATCCACATGCTCCTGGGCGGCAAATTCCGCGATCATATTCCGGCTTACGGCACGTTCATTCCGGTGGACAACCCCGACGGCAACCGGCGTCTGGCCGCCGAGGTCAAAGCGCGGGGCTTTAAGGCCGTGAAGTTCGGCGGCGGCTCCTTCGGCCTGGACATCGAGCACGACTACAAGGTGGTCAAGGCCGTGCGCGATGAAGTGGGCGATGAGACCGGGGTGATGATCGACATGGTTTCGCGTTGGAAAACCTGGAACAACGCTCTCAGTTGCTGCAAGCGCCTGGAAGAGTTCAACCTCGGCTGGGTGGAGGAGCCCGTGCCCTCCGACGATCTGGACGGCTACTGCCGTCTGGCCCAGGCCGCGCCCCAGCCCATTTCCGGCGGCGAAATACTGGCTACGCGCTGGGAATTTAAAGATTTCATGGAACGGGGCCGGCCCGGCATTGTCCAGCCCGACATTACCCGCTGCGGCGGCATTTCCGAAATGGTGCGCATCGGGCATCTGGCCGAAATGTACGGCATGCGCCTCGTGCCGCACGGTTTTTCCACGGGCGTTTTGCTGCAGGCCACCATCCAGTTTTTGGCCGCCTATCCGGACGGCAACCTCATTGAATACTCGCAGAGCTCAAGCCCCTTGTTTACCGACCTGACCGGGCCCATGCCCAAGCTTAAGGACAGCGCCCTGGCCGTGCCCGACCTTATCGGCCTCGGCAGCACTTTGGATTGGGATTGCATCAAGAAGTATCGCATTGCGTAGTTAATATGCGGGCCGCCAAGGGGGATGCCCGCGCCTTTTATAATTTTAACAGATTATCTTTGATTTAAGGAAAGGAGTTTTCCATGAATGAGACCAAGACCCGTCTGGACCTGCCGCTCCTGCTCATCTCTGTGGGCACGGTGCTGGCCGTTGTGGCGCTGCTGACTATCTTCCCGGAAGGCAGCAAGGAAGTGGCATACAAG
>CBDTYX010000254.1:0-3113 GCA_965364745.1 uncultured Desulfovibrionaceae bacterium
CTTGTCGGTCGCCCGCGCCCAGACCTCGTAATAGCCGGTCTCGGGCAGGGTCACCTTGGCGCGGAACCGTTGCCAGGCGAACTTGTTGGCCGCGGGTTCCAGTTTTAAAATTTCCGCGCGCGCAATTAGACGGCAGCCGGTCAGGCCGTTGGCCAAGGCATTTTGGGCCAGAGCCTCCAGGCGCGGCCGGTCGCTTTCAGAAAAGCCCAGCACCAGCGAACCGTTGCGTCTAAAGGCAAAGCCCAATTCTTCGGCGATTTCCGCATAGCGGCGGTTGCCTTCCACGTTGAGTTTGGCTTTGAGCGTGCCGGGTTTGGGGTCATATCCTCCGTGCACCAAGCCGGAATTGGCCTTGGTGGTGGCCACGCCGATATCGGTCTCTTTTTCGCACACAGCGATGGCAAGTTTGTAGCGGGCCAGTTCCCTGGCAATAAAACAGCCGACAATGCCGCCGCCCACAATGGCGATGTCATATTCTTTCATGCTTCGGATTCCAATATTGTTGCGGATGTGAATTTTGTCAGCGCACGTCTTTAATATATATGCTCTTTTTCATAAAGGAACAACAAGATCGGAAACTTTTATAACGCCGGCAAGGGCAAGCCCGGCAACAAGCGCAGGTATTTTTTATTTAGCCGCAGGAAGATATAAAATACTCCGGTGTTCGGATAGTCGGCCGGGTAAAATTCATAACAGCGGGGGGCAAAGTCGGGGACATATCCCTTTTGGGCAGGCTCTATAAAGTTGTTTACCGGCGTGCGGCCGGGGGGGGGGCTATTTGCAAAGCGCGGGGAGGAGGACCTTACCTATTTGCGCCATTGCTTGAAAGGCTGCCGGCATAAGCTGGAGTTAAAGTAGCGTGCATCACCGGTAACTTCTTCCCCGGCCCAGTCGGGCTTGCTGATTGCTTGCGTTTCGCTGTCGAGCTCCACCTCGGCCACAACAAGTCCGGCATTGTCGCCCATAAATTCGTCAATTTCCCAAATCAGGCCGGCATAAGAAATTTTGTAGCGGATTTTTTCTATCAGCGGTTTTTCGGCCAGGTCATCCAGCATGGCTTCAGCATCAGCCGCGGGGATTTCATATTCATATTCAGCGCGGGCCGCGCCTACAGTCAGGCCTTTGATGGTCAAAAAACCTTTGTCTCCCGCCAGGCGCACCCGCACGGTGCATTCTTTGGCGCTGTTAAGATACCCCTGGCGATACAGAACGCCTTGGCTTGAGTTTCGCCAGGCAGCGCCTTTAACCAGAAACTTGCGTTCTATCTCTTTGCCCATGCTTGCTCCTTGCCGGGTGATTTTTATAGCATTTTGGTTGCCGTTTGGCTGTTTAGCGCGGACAGCAATCTCGCTGGCGCCGCTGCACTGCGCTTCGTAACGTCAGAGCATTTTTTCTTAATATAATTTCAACGTTAAAATGTTCTAAGCCTTGAACAACTCGAATTCATTGCGCTTAAAGGTCAAGACGCCCTCATCCTGCATTTTCGAAAGCTCGTTGGACATGGCGCTACGGTCCACCGCCAGAAAATCGGCCAGTTCCTGGCGATTAAACGGAATGGCAAAACTGCTTTGCCCGGCTTCCCGGGCTCGGGCCGAAAGATAGGACAGCAGTTTTTCGCGGGTGGATCGGCGGGTCAGGTGTTCGATTTTCTGGACCAGGAGCACATTTTTTTGCGCCAGGATACGCAGCATATTGCCTATGAGCACGGTATGGGAAGCGCAATCCCTGGGACAAGGGGCGATTATTTTGCGATAATCGAGCAGCATGATTTCAGCGGCTTCAGCGGCCACAACGCTTACGGGCAAGCGCTTTATACCCGCGCAGGCAAAGGCTTCGCCAAAGAGCTCTCCCGGCGTGAGGCGGGCCAAAATGGCGCGTTTGCCCCAAAAGTCTTCCTGCACAATATGCAGAGTGCCGGTCAACACTATGCCCACGGCGCCGGCCGGATCGCCGGCCAGGAGCGCAAAACCGTCTTTTGGGCAGGTTTTGTGTATAGCGCCCAGGCAGCCCGGAAGCGTCGCCAGATTGCTGTCCGCGATACCGGCGTACAAGGGGCATTTTTTTAGAATATTCAAGTAGGAAGAATTTTTCATAAAATTTTCACTTCGTTGTAAAAACAACAGATATGGACATAGGGGTATAGTAGATGTTGAAGCAAGTCAACAAAGGGACGTTGAAAACTCCTCCGGTCGCACGGAATAGAAGCGCATTGCTTCACATGACGGGCGGCTCGGATGAACCTGCGGCCTAGGCCGTAAACCCTGGAGGATTAATATGAATGCTGTCGCAACGCTTGCCTATAAAACTCCCGTCATGAAAACCGTCATCGCCGGCGTGATCGTGCTGGCGGCCCTGTTTGTGGCCAATATGCTTTTGGCCTACTTTACCGGCAGAGTTTTCGGCCTTGGTTTTTTTATTATCGCGCTCATTCCATGTTTGACGATGTCGCGCACCGGGGTGATGCTGGAAGCGGATGCTTTGGCCTTTAAATCCGGCTTCAGTAAAAAGAGCTTCCCCCTGAAGGGAAATACCTTCGTTTATGGACACAAGACCGGATTTCCCGCTTGGATGCAGTCGCTTTCACCGCGCACCGGCTTTATGCGTATTCGTCAGGAAGGAAAGAGCGATATGGTTTTGCATCTAAATCTCGCCCGTGAGGATTTCGATAACTTGGTAGCGACTATGCGCGAGCGCGGGGCGATCGTGGAAGCCGTGTAGTTTGGCTATATTGAGCAGGCCGGGGGCGCGCCTTGCCCTGACCCGATTCAAGATTACTTTATTAAAACTGCCGTGAACTGAACCCGGCGGATACCCGCTATGCTTAGAAAAATTATTAAGATAGATAGAGATAAATGTAATGGCTGCGGTCTTTGCGTGGGCGCTTGCCATGAAGGGGCCATTGTACTGGTGAACGGCAAGGCGGAGCTTTTGCGCGACGATTATTGCGATGGCCTGGGCGATTGCCTGCCCGCCTGCCCTACCGGGGCCATTTCCTTTGAAACGCGCGAAGCCGCGCCTTATGACGAAGCCGCTGTGCTGCAACGCCAGCGCGAGTTGGGTCTGGGCGCTTTTCAGCCCTCCGGTTGTCCGGGCGCCAGGGCCGGACTCAACGA
>CBDTYX010000255.1:0-3063 GCA_965364745.1 uncultured Desulfovibrionaceae bacterium
TTGCGCGCGGCCAGGGTCAGATCCGGGGTGAGGCGCACCACGGTGCGGTGCTCGTTATCCAGAAAATACTTCCGGATCATATCCCGGAAAACATTCTCGCCCCGGGCAAGACGCCCTTTGATGATGTCCAGGGGCTCTTCGTAACGCAACAGGGTTAAGGGCGAGGCGTCGTACAGCCAGGTGGACAGGCTGCGCAGCATAATGGCCAGCCCCACGGGAAAACGGCCGGTGTTGTTTTCGCGCAGGGCGAATTCCACCGTGTTTTCCGCGGCGTTGATTTCCGCGTCGGTAAAGCCGGTTTCCGCCAACTCGCGCAGGGTATCCATAATCAGAGCTTCCACTTTGGGGAAGTCTTCCGGCTTCACGCCCTGCATGCCGATGGAATAATACATCTGGCGCAGCTCGTTCTCAAGGCCCGTGCCGGTAAGGTCCTCGCCCAGCTCGGACTCAATGAGCGCGCGACGCAGGGGCGAGCCGGGCAGACCGATGAGAATGTGGTCGAGCATCTGCAGGGAAAAATTGAGCACCGGGTCGGTGGTTTCGGGCAGCAGCCAGTTGATGGTGATCATGCCCAGGCCCTCGTCATCCTCGTCGGCCGCGTAGGGCACTTCCACAACGCGTAAGGCCGGCAGGTGCGGTTGGGCCGGCACGGCGGAATTGACGTCCATGCGCTTGAAATCGGACAGCACCTTGTTTAAAAGCTTCAGGCGCCGTTCTTCCGGATCGTCGCCCCAGAAGAAGAAGCGTCCGTTGCCGGGGTGGTAGTACAGGCGGTGAAACTCGCGAAACTGGTCGTAGGTGAGGTCGATGATTTTTTCGGGCTTGCCGCCGGAATCCAGGCCATAGGTGATGTCCGGAAACAAAGACTGCTGGGATGTTTCCGCCAGCACGGACTCGGGCGAGGAATACACGCCCTTCATTTCATTGTAGACCACGCCCTTGTAAATAAGGGGCGCATCGCGGCTTTCGGCTTCCACGTGCCAGCCTTCCTGGGCAAAGGTATCCGGGGTGATGAACGGGTGCAGCACAGCGTCGAGATAAACGTCGACCAGATTGTAAAAATCCTGCTCATTGGCGCTGGCCACGGGATAGCAGGTTTTGTCCGGGTAGGTGAAGGCGTTCAGAAAGGTTTGCAGGGAGCCTTTAAGCAGCTCCACAAAGGGCTCTTTGCTGGGGTATTTGGTGGACCCGCACAAGACCGAGTGCTCCAGAATATGGGCCACCCCGGTGGAGTCCTTGGGCGGAGTGCGGAAAGACACGCCAAAGACCTTGTTTTCATCGTCATTGCAAAACGAAAGCACCTCTGCGCCGCTTTGCTTGTGTTCCCAGAGACGCGCCCTGCTTTTAAGCTCAGAAACCACCTGTTCCCAGCGCAGGGAAAAACCGTGCCGACTGTCCATTTCGCCTCCTTGATTTGCGGCGCCCCACTCCACGCCGGCCGTCGGCCGATAAATTTGGCCGCTACCCTTAGTAACCGAAGCGGGCAACATAGACAAGTCTTTTAATGCGCAAGTCCGGCCGGACCGGCCCGCCGGCCCGCTGAAAAAACACGCAAAAAAGCCGCAAGCAATAAATGCTTGCGGCTCTCGCTGAAATATCCAAACAACCGCACAACGACGGCCGTTTTTTATAAAACTCGCCCGGCGCTAAATATTGGCGGCTTTAAGCGTTTCTTCCAAGGAGGCCAGAAGACTCACACTGCCGGCTTCATCCAGGCCGCACAAGCCGCGCACGCAGGTTAAAAGCATTTCCGTGCCCAGGGTAATTTCGCTGAGGCCGTTATCAATGATGCAGTGGTCGCCTTCCAGCTTGAGCTTGTATACGCGGGATTCTTTCTGCCCGCCCAGGCCGGACGTGATGGCGTAAACCTGCTCGCCCTGGTCGGTCACATACAGACGCTGCCGGGTAATGGCTCTGGTTTCTTCGTCAAAATAGGAGCACTCCGAAAAAAGACGCCCCCTGAAGCTGATCTCGGCATTGTGATCACCTTTAAGGCAGAGGTTGTCCATTACAGCTTCCGCATATTTATCCATACCATCCTCCTGAAGGGGCGTATGCTGTTTAGCCCGCTGCGCCGTCCGCGTTTTTGCTCCTTGCGCGAAGCTCCGATCCCATGCCGGGTCGTCACGGCAGCTGCATAAAATTTTTCGCATCGGCTACCGATGCCAAATTCTTATCCTATTTTTAACCCGTAGACCACCGTTCTTTTGTGGCCGCAAAGCTCATGTGGGCAGCTTGAGCTGTTCGGGCACGGGTGCTTTCGGCTTTTTTGCCGCGGGCGGAGAATTTTCCACAAAAACTTCCTCCAGCCCAAGATCGTCCCGATCAAACAATTCCCCGCCGCCCATGGCTGTCCAAAACGCCTGCAAATCCATACGTGAAATTCGATAGCCCCGCCCCAGCTTGGCGGCCTGCAGCCTGCCCTCCGTAATGGCCCGGCGCAAAGTTTCCTTGTGGCAAGAGAGCAATTGAGACGCCTCGCCCAAAGTAAATGTAGTTTTGTGCACGGCCGGCCGCGATTCTGAACGCTTCATACTCAACGCCTTCCCCTTGCGCCTACCACTACAATCAACTATTGTCAACAATACTCCACCTATTATTTCATAGATCAATTATATTTTATCTATGGCAGCCGTAGCATATTCTATTGAGTCTGAATACATTTCCAGCAATCTTACTCTATTGTCATGGACCACAGGCCGCTTCGCGGCGTTTAAGCTCACCCGACGCTTAAAAGGACAACTTGCACCTGCCGGCATCCATCGTCGCAAGTAAAACCGATGCCTTGACAGAGAGAGAAAGCATTGTTAACCATCTGTCAGTGCCGAAAATAGATTTGGCCGCATGAGGCCTCTTGTTTTTATTTTTTGCAGGCAAAGATAAAAATAAGCAGTACTCGGCACGCAGGCCAGGTTCATTTCTATGATTGCCAACAGCCCCTTGAACCAGAGGGAAACCGAGGTTCTAACCACGATTATCGAAAGCTATATTGCTTCCGCCGCGCCCGTGGGTTCGCGACTGGTGGCCGAACACCCGCACCCGGTGCGCGGTGGCAAGCAGCCG